>NZ_KI542708.1:0-26586 GCF_000496155.1 Ferroplasma sp. Type II | reverse complement strand
TCCATGCCAGAATCATTTAAATGGGAAAATATTCACGGTGAGACTGAGAAATCAAAAAATACAAGATCCGAACTTTGCATAGACAGTGAGGGAATTAATGTCAAGAAACCCTCTTACCGCCTCACACTGTTCGTTCTCATGGCAATGGCTATTTCACAGTATACCACATTCGGGTTAATGGCCTATATAATAGGTCCATATGAATTCGCTAAACCATTTACGGATGACATGATAATATTCGTCGCCCTACTGGGTGCATCTGTAGCTGGTTTTATTGCAGCACCGTTGATATCCAGAGGCAGAAAAGTATATACAACATATTCCTACGGAATTGGCTTTATTTCAACTGTGGTAATTTTCCTCCTTGTGCCTGTTTTACATAACCTCTTAATATTCTATCCCCTATTATTTGTAAACATGATGATGAGTGAATTTGCCTGGGCTTCCAGAACCACACTGGAACCAGAACTTTCGCCTACAAGGTTAAGGGGAACGTTTATAGGAACAGTCAGACTTGCACCTATGATTGCCTATCCCATACTTGTCTTCCTTACCAGCAATGTCTCCCTGAGAGTTTTTATATTGATTAATACTGGCCTGTGGCTTCTTGGATTCATTGCTGCCATTGTATGGCACCGTTACGGAATTGAAACAGGAAATGTAAATATAGATTACCCCAATAATTGATGACAAAGTTTGTACAATAAAATTAATATATACTTTTCCCGATTAACTTAAGACTTCCAATGGATATAAATATAGATGAGAGCATAACAAAATGGGAAAAAGATGTCATTGACACATCAAAAAACAACAGGCTTCTTTATTTCACCCCAGAATCTTTTCTTAAGATCAATACACCTTCCATGTTGTTTCTTTTCGATGACCTTGTAAATAAGGATAAAAAAATGGGTGTACGCATCACCAGTGATGAGGAAAACAGAAAAAAGGATGAAATAATTTTCTCAAAAAGAGATGGAATAGAAAAATCTCTGGGTAATATACTTTACCAGGCAAACAGTGCATTAAAGGAACATGGATCCAATGTGCTTTTCATATCCTTCGGGCTACTGAAATGGAACGATGACAATGGAAAAACTGCAGAGACTCAGCTATTTTTTGTACCCATTACACTAACCAGGAAAATGTTTAACAATTATTCAATTGAATCCATAGAGGGGGATATATTTTTTAATCCTGTTCTAAGGGAGAAACTAGAGCAATTCGGCATTAAATTTGATTTTAATTTTGAGGATAATTATAATTTATCTGAGGCAATGAGAAATTTCAGGCTGACTGTCAAGGATACAAAATGGACGGTAAGCAAGAATTCATACCTGGGTATCGTTTCGTTCACAAATAACACAATTTATAATGATATTAAAAAGAACCATGATACCATAAAAAAGAATGACCTTACAAGAGGACTTGCAGGGGATTTCGAAGTAATTAAAAAAATCAATGGAAAAATGCCGGCATATATTGACTATTCAATAAATACAGTTATGGATGCGGATTCAAGCCAGATAAGGGCCATTTATTCCGCAAGGAGTGGAGGCAGTTTCATACTTAACGGGCCACCGGGGACAGGTAAAAGCCAGACAATTGCAAATATCATAGCAGATTCCATGAAAAACAATAAAAGCGTTCTTTTTGTCAGCGAAAAAAATGCGGCAATCGAGGTTGTCAGGAAAAGGCTTGATGAAGCTGGCCTCGGTGATTTTATATTGAATTTCCACGGGAATACACCGAAATCAGAGGTTATTAAATCATTATACAGGTCAGTTGAAAATAACGGGCACGTACAACGTCTTCTAGCTCCCACAGACAGATATTCTGGCGTTCTCAACACATATGTCCAGGCCGTCCATATGAAAAGGGGTAATATTGCACGGAGCATCTATGAGGCATGCCAGGGAGAACTTGAGAACAATGGTAGCCCGGACATAAAAATTCCCCACAAGCTCCTGGATATATCCAGAGATGAGCTTGAATCACTTGAATTTCAAATTTCAGAATTCAACGATTACCTCGACATAATAGAAAATTATGGGCAAATTCCGGAAAATTTTAGAATAGATAGATATCGGGAAGATCCCGAACGCTACTACAAGGGAATAGAGTTGATCCAGGATTCCATTGGACAGATAGAGGACATTGCACCTTCTCTAAGACAAAGCGTAGGAATCGATTTACAATCTACTGATGACCTGGACAGGCTTTCCCGGTTCCTGTCACTTATTAAGCCGGAGGTACACCTGGAAGAAACATATCTGGATCAAGCTTTCATAGACGAAGCTTATAGCCTGCTTGATTCCAGGGAAAAGGCAATGCAGGAACTGGATTATATGATGGGAATATTCCTGAAAAAAAGGAAATCTGAGTTTCTTGCTATGGACCTAAAATCCATGAAAAGGGATCTGGAGGAAAATTATACATCCAGATGGAATAGACATTCAGCAGAATATAAAAAGCTTTTAAATGAAATCATGGAAAATACAGCAGATCAGTCCAGAAAACATTATGAAGAAATTATTGAAGATATAGGGTACGCACTGAAAATTCAGGAAAAGAGAAATTACCTTTCAAAGATTGAGGCAAGTATATCATTAAAGAACATAGATCCCAAGGATGTGTCTGAAAAGATAAGATACGCTAAACAGATCATTTCAATTTATCCAGAAAATAATATGTCTGATGGCATGGCACGGCTAATATCTGGCTCTGAGAGCATTGAATACCTTGATAAAATAAAATCGGTACATGAGTCACTTATGAAAGGCATTAATTACCTTTCTGACATATTCCCATCATTTAGCGAACTCACTGGATCTACATTTACCGAAATAGATAAAGCTGTGCAAACTGCATCTTTGATTGATATTGACAGATACGTTAAATTCAGGGAACTTTATGAGGGACTCAAGTCATCAGGTGTTGATATTACTCCACTCCTCAACAGTCAAATTCACATAGATTCTGTCCTGCATGCCTTCAAAAAGGCATTCAATCATGAATTTGCAACATATTATATCAGAAATGATGACAACCTGAAAAATTTCAGGACCTCATCCCACGAAAGAATTATAGGGATGTTTATAGGTTATGACAAAAAGAGGATAGACATTAGCAGGGCCAATCTGGTAAGCGAGTTGACAGAAAGGCGCAGGGAAGCCCTGGCCAAATATCCCGGGTCATCTATGATAATAAAAACAGAAAATGCCAAAAAGAGATTCCAGAAGCCTTTAAAAATACTTTTCAGTGAACTTGTAGAAATAATGCCTGCTCTAAAACCCTGCATAATGATGAGTCCCAACAATGTGAGCGCTTATCTGGATAGTAAGTTTTCATTTGACCTGCTTATATTCGACGAGGCATCCCAGTTAACTCCTCCGGAGGCCGTGGGGTCACTTATAAGGGCAAAACAGGTTATTGTATCGGGCGATACGCAACAATTACCTCCCACTTCATTTTTTGAGAACATAAATGTCTCTAAATATGAGGATGATTATGTTGTACTGGACAATATACTTGACCAGTATGATGCCATAGGGCTCTCAAAAATTTCACTTAAATGGCATTACAGGAGTGTTGATGATAGGCTGATAGCATTCTCAAACAGGTATTTTTATGATAATTCTCTTGAAACTTTTCCATCCTCATACAAGAAATCTAATGATTCTGGAATTCAGTTTATACGTACTGACGGTGTATACAGCCGGGGTAAAAGCAAGACAAATAAAGCCGAGGCAAACGAGGTTGTGAGGATTATCAAGGAAGAACTTTTGAACACAAGTTCAATAGGCATTGTAACCCTCAGCGAGGCACAGAGATCTGCTGTAGAAGAAACATTGAATTCATATTCCAGGAATGATTCTGTATTTGCAGAACTACTGAACAGCGGAGAAATTTTTGTGAAAAACCTGGAGAATGTTCAGGGTGACGAAAAGGATGTCATAGTACTCAGTACAGGATATGGGAGGGATGAAAATGGCAGGATAACAATGAATTTTGGGCCTATAAACACTACAGGTGGAGAAAACGTCTTAATGTGGCTATAACCAGGGCGAGAAAGAAATTCATAGTTGTATCATCCATGGATCCGGAAGACATAAAAACGCCTGATAATTCCGGAAAGGGACCTGAACTTTTAAGACAATATATGATTTATGCAAAAAATGAGGGTAACGACAGTCATCTCCAGGAATTCAGGAATGACGATGCAATAATAAATCATATAGCTGCAAAACTGGAGGGAGAAGGTTACCAGGTCGCAAGGAATGTAGGTTATTCAATGAATAACATACCCCTGGCTGTAATAGACCCTGATGACAGTAATCATTACATACTTGGAATTGAAACAGACGGCAGAATATATAACAGTATGAAAACTGCATCTGAGAGAGACCGCATAAGGAAAAACATACTGGAAGCACGGGGCTGGAATATGTACCGTATATGGTCCATAGATTATATTAAAAATCCAGAAAAAGTCCTTCATGACATAATAAATTCGGTTTCCCGGTTCAAAAAAGAGCCCCCGGCCTCAAATTAGAGCATAAAATCACTCATTTTTTTAACATTTGGGTGTGTATTTTCATTTAACAATATAGCGGATATAAGCTGCCTAAAGCTTTATAGTTAGCCACATAACTGCTGATACATGACATATTGTCTGAATAAATTACCTCATAATAATTTTTAACCACTTCCATTAACAAAACGATTAAAAAAAAGAGCTAATACTCCTCCGATTATCGTTCCTAAAATGTGAAGTATCCCGATCGGTAGTATACAACTAAAGTTTCTATTGAATAAACCCCAATAATATGGGCATTAATGACATGGATATAATATGTGCTACAGCAAATATTGGTATAAATATAAATCGAATTAAAGGTATTAAAAAACATTAATGATTCTATCAAATAAATTAAAAGAGCGCTGGGAGGGAGATTTGAACTCCCGGGCACTTACGTGCACAGGTTTTCCAGACCTGCGTCTTACCAGGCTAGGCTATCCCAGCTTTAACCCATAATATATTTTTGTTATAATATCCTTTCGAATAATGGTATGGTCACACTTTTTTCTATTCCTTCCATTGTCCTGAGATGTTCCAGAACGAATTTGGAAAGGTCTTTCATTGTTTTCTGGGCAGTCAATAAAACGATATCCCAGTCACCTGTGACTATGGATGCAGAAATTACATTGTCCATCCTTGAGAGATTAACACAGAGTGTTTTCTGGTCTATGGATGCTTTAGGATTGTACTGTATCATTATATACGCAAGAACAGAATATCCAAGTTTTTCATAGTTCAGGTCAACTGTGTATTTTTTTATAAAATTGTCCTTTCTCAGGCGTTCCATCCTCTCAAAAATAGTAGCCCTTGGGATCTGGAGAGCGTTAGAAATATCTGAAATTTTGTCCCTTCCGTGTTCCTTCAGATATTCGATTATTTTCATGTCTTTTTTATCAATATTATCAAGCATTAAATCAAAATGATATGGTACTATATAAAAGATTTGTTTTAAAAACGGAAAATCAACTAAAATGTTTATAAATCGCGAAATAATGTATATGTTATGGAAACTATGAATCAAAATGATGAATATGTGAAAGAAGAAATAGAGAGATCGATGAAACACCTTTCTGATCCAAAGGTACAGCATGCAATCAAAGTACAGAGCTATATTCGGTCTTATGTTACAGATTTCCTGAGGGAATCAGGGTATACAGAAATTGCACCAATAATAATTTCGCCACTTACAGACCCACTTAACCATCCTGTGTATGATCCTAAAATACATGCCTACGGTGGTGATATGTGGATAACACAGAGCATGATATTCCATAAGCAGATTGCAGTTCAGGAACTGAAGAAAATATTCATAATGTCACCAAATGTAAGACTGGAAACGGAGGAGAAGTCACAATCAGGCAGGCATCTTTATGAATTTACGCAGATAGATGTGGAAGCCTTTGAAAAATCTCGGGAAGAAATGATGTCACTTGCGGAGGATTTGATAATATATACAATTTCAAGAATCAAAAAAGAGCATCATGAAGAGCTAGAATATTTCCACAGATCACTTCCAGACTACACAAAGCCATTTCCAGTAATAACATATGAAGATGCTATGAAAAAGTATGGCAAAGGATTCGAAACGCCTCTGTCAAAGGAGGCAACATCTCCTGTGTGGGTAATTGACATACCACTTAAGGAAAGGGAATTTTATGATAGGGAATATCCAAACAAACCTGGAGTGCTGAGGGATATGGACCTTATATGGCCCGAAGGCTTTGAGGAAGCATCATCAGGCGGAGAAAGAGAATACGAGCTTTCACAGATACTGGACAGGATTCACAAAAAGGGTCAGACTGAAGAACAGTTTAAATGGTTCATAGAACTGGCAAAGGAGGGAATAAAACTTACTACAGGATTTGGAATAGGAATTGAAAGATTTACCAGGTTTGTCTGTGGAGTGAAGAAAATAGAGGATGTTACAACATTTCCAAAGATTCCTGGCAGGATCTCCCTTTAATTATTCTATAATTTTATACAATTATAAATTTTATTTCTGACAAAGTTTTTTATATTCCTTTATATTAGGCAATTTATGCCATTATATTCCATTTGCACAACATGTTATAATTCTGTTTCATGTGTAGATGGCTTTATGGAACCTTTTACAAAATTGAGCAATGACTACGAACTTGTAATTGTTGATGTAGGATCAAGCGATGAAACATATGAAAAATTGTTACAATATTCCAATTTAAGCAATTTTAAACTTATAAGGCAAAAATGCAGCCGTGGAAAGGGAAGACAAATTGCAATGGAAGCATCATCCGCACCGGTTGTTGCCCATGTGGACTTTGACGTTTCATATTTGGATCTTGCCGGGCTTTTAAACCTCTATGAAAAAATCAACGTGGACAGGATTTACCATTTTAATCCTGTTAATCCGGGTTGTGGAACGCCAGTAATAATTGGAAACAGGAAATTATTCACTATCCTTAAAGGATTTGGAGATGTCAATGCACATGATGATATGTACTTTTTCAAGAAGGCAGACAGCGTGAATTTAAGAGTACACATAGGGCTTAATTTCAGGTATATGTGCTTGAAAATTAATGATATGACTTCAAGTAGAGAAAAGAGATACTCAAAAAATTTTCTTAGCCGGTTGAACAGACGAATTTTACTAACCAGAGACTTATTGTTTGTCTCCTCTGGGAATTATGACACAGTGAAAAGGGAATATAAATTAAATGGCTGGAGAGCCATTATTGAAGTACTGCCGGAATATATCCTGGGTAAATTATTGCTTCCATCTGTAAAGGCAGAAAAGCTTGATAAAGCCATACCTGAGGTAAGGAAAAGATATAAAGAATATTTAGAAGAAAGAGAGGGATATTATAAATCAACTGAATCTCTCCCTAATAATAATGCTTAAGTTACATTTATGAATCCAAATTTATGTTACAGCCTCCTGTGACCGGAATGATTTTGGAACTAACTTGATCCTGTACTTTTCGATAACTTAAAGTTAAAAACCATTTGCCATAATATTGTATTGAACAATTTTCACCGAAAGTCTTCTTATCACAAAGTATACAATTCCTTTGTCTTGGCCTGAATCATGGTTTGAATTAAGATGTGTATTCTCAGCGTCAGAATTGGAATAAATAAGCGCTGGGAGGGAGATTTGAACTCCCGAGCTATTTCTAGCAGTAGATTTCGAATCTACCGTCTTACCGGGCTAGGCTATCCCAGCTTACTCCCATATTCTTATTTTTTATTTAATTTTTCATATTCTTTCTTCATGCATCTGTCCATAACAACTTCCATTCCCATTTCCACGGCAAGTTTTTTTGCAACCTCATTTATTATTCCTTCCTGCATCCATATTACCTTTGCCTTGCCCCTGGAGTCCATTACTATATCCTCAATAAATTCTGGCCTTCTAAATATATCCACAACATCAATATTTCCTTCAATAGATTTGACATCACTGTATACCTTTTTTCCCTGCCATTCCTTGAGCATGGGATTTACCGGTATAATATTGAATCCGTTGTTCATCAGGTAGTTAGCTACCTGATAGCTGTACCTGTCGGGTTTGTCTGAAATTCCCACTACAGCAATATCCTTATATTTTTTCAATATCTCTTCAATAGACATAGTATTGAATTGCTAAAGTAATTATTAAGTATATCTCTCTGGAATTTTCCATTCATACGTTAATTGACGAAGTCAACAAGATTTAAATATCGTTTTGAAATAAAGTACTATGTTCTGTCCAAAATGCGGTGCACTTATGGCACCTTCTAGAGATAAATATGTTTGCAACAGTTGCGGCAATGAGATTCTTAAAGCCGGGACTGCAGATCAGAAAATCATAACAAAGAGTTCGGACAAAGAAATAATAATGGTCGCCAAGGAAATAAATGCAGAACCGTTGGACAGTGATGCTGTGTGCCCTGTATGCCACCATATGGGTGCATATTACCTTTTAAAACAGACCAGGTCGGCAGATGAGCCTGAAACAAAATTCTATACATGTGAGTCTTGTGGCCACAGATGGAGAGAATATTAATCTTCCTTTATAACCGGCCACAAAATGTTATATAACATATTTTGATATTTGCTTATGGTTTTAGATAACTTATCAGAGTCACTTAAAGGCATTATGCGAAAAATATCGGGATCAAGTTATATCGACAAGGATACAATTAAGGAGGTTACAAGAGATATCCAGAGAGCACTTCTTAAGGCCGATGTCAATGTGAAACTGGTTCTTAAACTTACAAATACAGTCCAGGAAAGGGCATTAAATGAAAAGCCACCAGCTGGAATGGTAGCACAGGACTATATAATCCGTATAATATATGAAGAACTTCTAAAGATTCTTGGAATAGATTCCAATTTTGACCTCGAACCTCAGACAATTATGCTTGTGGGTTTGTATGGAAACGGAAAAACAACGACTGCAGGAAAACTTGCCAGACTGTTCATGAAAAAAGGACTTTCAACAGGGTTAATTGCTGCCGATGTCCACAGGCCTGGAGCATATGAACAGCTAAGCCAGATATCAAAAGAAGTAAATGCAGGATTTTATGGTGAGAAAGGGGAAAAAAATGCGCTAAAAATAGTCCGCAATGGAATGAAAGAGCTTGCCGATTACAAAATAAAAATTATAGATACCAGTGGCAGGGACTCACTGGATCAGGAATTAATAGATGAGGTACATGAAATAAAGGACAAAATTAAACCTGACACTGTGCTTTTTGTGATAGATGCCACACTTGGGCAGCAGGCAGGCCCACAGGCTAAAACTCTCCATGACGCTGTGAACATCAATGGTGTCATAATTACAAAAATGGATGGAACGGGAAAGGCTGGAGGCGCCCTTAGCGCTGTTGCTGATATAAAATCACCAGTATATTTCATAGGCACTGGAGAACATATGGATGATATACAGATATTTAATCCCAAAAAATTTCTATCAAGGCTTCTTGGCATGGGAGACATTGATTCTCTAATGGAAGTGGTTGAAGAAACAAATATCACAGAAGAGGAAGCAGAAGCATCACTGGATAAACTTATGTCCGGAAAATTTGACCTCAAAGATATGTATGATGTCTGGGAAAAATTTGCAAAACCCGGGTTGCTCAAAAAATTCTTTGGTTCACTTCCACTTGCAAAAATGCCTGGTGGAAACAAGCTTGACGATTCACAACTTGACCAGGCCGATGAAAAACTGAGACTTTACCGTATAATACTGGATTCAATGACATACAACGAACTGGAAAACCCTGATGTACTGAACGCAAAACGGATAAAAAGGATAGCTGCTGGTTCAGGCCAGGGAGAAAAAAATGTACGCCAGCTCTTGAAAGAGTACAATGCCATGAAAAAGAACATGAAAGCAATGAAAAAGAATAGGAATTTCAAAAAAATGTTAAAAAGCCAGCTCAAGGGAGGCAATTTCAGCCTCGATGATCTGGAATCAAAAATTTAAATTAGACCTTCCAGCTGAGATACAAGTTCAGGATATTTTAACTGAACTCCCTTAAGTATTTCCTCAACTGAGATATTGGTCATTTTTACATCTGCCACAACGTCCACAAGCTTGTCAAGTGTCTCATCCGAGAGTGTGCCCAGTTTTTCCTTTGCAAACCAGTTTCTTAGATGCTTTCTCTCAAACTTGTCTTTTACCATGAGGTCATAATTTTTCATCATTTCCTCAGAAAAGTTGTTTTCATCAATGGCTTTCTTTGATACCTGGGCAGCAAATTTTCCCGATATCATACCATTGGCTATTCCACCGCCGGTTATGGGGTCAATTAACCTTGCTGCATCACCGATCGCAAGAAGCCCGGGCAGGCTCATCTTGTCCTTTACTTGGTTAACGGAAACGCCACCACTTATTTGCTGTATTATCCTTCCTTTGCTATATGCCGGGTGTGATTTGATCCATGAATCAAGGTAATTTTTAACGTCCAGCCTGTCCTTCATACGTGTAATTGTAACACCGATACCAACGTTAGCCTCATGGGGTCCCTTAGGAAATACCCAGAGATATCCAGCCGGAGCTATAGAACCAAGATAGAAATCTGTGAAATCTTCATTGGAATCCACATTTTCCATTCTGTACTCCAGTGCAGAAATAATATCGTTTTTCTTCAATATTACAGATTTCAGTCCAGCCCAGCGAGAAAATTCACTTTCAAAGCCGTCTGCAGCAATGACCATTTTTGCACGCACTTCGACCTCTTCCCCATTGTGCCGGATCTTGGCTCCTACCACGCGGTTGCCTTCTTTTATGACAGCTGTGGCAGGAGATTTTATCCATATGTCTGCACCTTCAGTTGCTGCAAGTGTTGCAATATGCTTGTCAAATTTGTCTCTCTCAACGACAAAACCAACCTCATTGCCTGCGCTCTCTGCAGTAAGCATTATAGCTTTTTTCTCAGAGGGGCCATATATCCTTGCACCCTTAACCTCATCAGAAATCCAGTGTTCCTGGGGTTTTAAATCTACTTCATGCATCCATGCCTTGGAAACCCCCTCACCACATCTTACCGGTGATCCAATGTCTGGCCGCTTTTCCACAACCAATGTTTTAAGACCATATCTTGAAGCATATCTGGCTGCTGAGCTTCCCGCAGGTCCAGCGCCAATTACAAGAACATCATAGTTTAGCATGGAACCACTCCGCTGATATTGCCCCCGTCGGGCATCCTATTACACAAAATTCGCATTTTATGCATTTGTCTTCATTGATGGCTATAACTGTTTCGTCCAAATTAATCGCGTCGGTGGGACACATCCCAACACAGGCACCGCAATAATCGCAAAGTCCCCTGTCTACGTCCATCTCGCTCTTAACCTTTACTTCCATAAGCGTAAAAGCCACATAACTATATCTATTTTTTGTTTTGCTGGATAATACCTGAATATAGTATCCAAATAGTCTTAGATTTCTGATATTACTTCAGCTGATGTAACTTATTATTTTATTGCTATTTACGTTGTTTTTCATGTACCATTTAATCCAAATCAATAGTGAATAAAAGTAAGGTCGAGAATATCAGGGTAAATGGAAAAGCTGTGTAGAACCATATCAGATATATTAGAAAGGATTATGATGATCCAAACAACTTTTCTATACACGTTGTGCATTTCGTATACATTGGAACAGAGCCTGTGTGTGGTGATTTTTCGTTGACTAAGACCTTTGTCATGAACGAGAAGATGAGACTCTATTATGCCTTCAAAAAATTCTTTTCCTTTCACTGTACAGGAAAATACCTGTATATCGGAAGGATAGAGTTAAGGCAGCAGAGAAATGATGTAATATATAGGTATTTCCAAATTTCCTATAATAGGTAATATTTAACCAATATTAAATTTGTGTGACAAAGCATATCAATTTATATAAAATTTATAGCAATATTAATATATTATAAGAAACTCCCTCCTAATGGATAAATACGAACCTACTGTGGAGAAAAAGTATCAACTCAAAAAAGGGGCTGTGGGAAAATGGCATGCCGTTTTTCAGGCCTATACGCATGTTGCGCCGTCTGGAGATATAGGAATACTGCTCACAGGTGTTGCTCTCTTTGCGCTCGGAGCCTCACCTCTGGCTGTTTTGCTTTCATGGGTTATTTACCTGTTAATGGTTAATACCAATTACCGATTCAGTAAAAGGGTGTCACATGCTGGCGGTTATTATGCCATTGGAGGACATGGTATGGGTGGTTTTTATGGGTTTATGAATGGTTGGATATATCTTCTTGATGAAATGATTATATATCCCAGTTTCGGGCTTTTGGGCTTTGCCTCTGTTGTATTTCTCTTAAGCCCTGCAATTTCCTCCATACCATTTGTATGGATACCTCTCATCATAATTCCATTTGCAACAGGACTGCTCTTCAATTATTTTGGAATCAAGCCTTCGCTAGTTTATCTTCTTATTACAGCATCTGTTGAGGTAATATTCCTGCTTTCCACAAGCTGGTATATTATACTAACAATGGGAGCCGCAAACACAATCAGTGTATTTTCACTCACTGGAATAAATGTGGTTCCGTTTATTTTTGCCTTGCTATATGGCATAGAGGCATACGGGGGACTTGGAACAGTTATAGGCATTAGTGAAGAAACAAAGGAATCTAAATTCAATGTGCCGAGAGCTATTATAATAGCATCAATTCTGGCAGGCGCCACACTTATATCGGCAATGTATGCATTAACAATAGCCTGGGGACCAACAACTATGGCAAGTTATGCAACTTCACCTGATCCAGGCCTGATCATATGGCACAGATTTTTTGGACTTCCAGGTGAAATAATACTGCTATTCTTCATACTTAACGGATATATTGCCTATACTGTTGCAAACCCAATTGTCCAGTCCCGGGTAATATATGCAATGGCAAGGGATGGTGTATTCCCCAAATGGTTTGCTGTTACACATAAAAAATACAAGACTCCTTATCGTGCAGTGATGCTTGTTTCAATGATAGCCCTGATTGTTTCTTTTGCACTCTCATTTCCCTTTGGGCCATTCGATGCAGCCATAATTACAGGGGCTATGGCAGGAATAGGTTTGGTAACCGCACATGCAATGTCAAGTTTTGCCTATGTACGATTTGCAAGTAAAGATAGAAAAATTGAATATAGCCTTCTTAAGGATGGCATAATACCAGTAGCCTCGGTAATAATCCTAATACCTATCATAATATTCGCTTTTGATGAATTGACCTGGCCATACATATTATCGCCAATACTTGCCGCCCTTTGGATTTTAGGAGCTTTTATATTCGGTATGTATCTATATAAAAATAAAAAGAAAGAACTAATGAATGCTGGTTCTGAAGATTTTTCCGAGGTTATTACCACGGATTAATTTAATTTTTATAATTTTTTATCCTTTAAATATCTGACCGTACCAGTCCTTTCTCACCTTGCCTGTCAGATCAAAATATACATGTTTTATATATGTGAATTCCTCGAGGGAATATGGCGAAAGCGATGCTCCATGGCCACTTTCCTTGTATCCTGCCCATGGCATTTCTGATGGTACAACAACATGTTCATTTATCCACACAGTTCCAAATCTGAGATCTCTTGTTGCCCTCATGGCAGTGGTAATGTCTGAAGTCCAGACAGATGAACCCAACCCGTATGTGACATCGTTGCTTCTTCTTATCACATCATCATAGTTTGTGAATTTGAGAATGGTAAAAACAGGGCCAAATATTTCCTCCTTCACTATTGCTGAGTTGTCATTTTCCGTGTATATAAGTGCTGGATTAAGGTAATAACCATTTTCGTGATTTTTTATGAGAGGCCTGTTCCCACCGGAAAGTAATTTTCCGCCCTCATTGATTCCCGTTTCTATATAGCCTTCAACACGTTTTCTCTGAGCTTCGGATATTAGTGGACCCATATCTATTTCGGGGTTTTGTGGATCTCCTATGTTCAATTTTTGTATTCTTTCCCTCAGCCTGGCAACAAACTTATCGAATACCTCTTCCTGAATGTAATATCTGGTGGAGTTTGCACAATCCTGTCCATTGTTAACTAATCCGCCTACTATGGCACTTTCAACTGCAGCATCTATGTTCGCATCCTTGAAAACAATAAAAGGTGCTTTTCCTCCCAGTTCCAGAGATACTTTCTTTAGGTTAGATGCTCCAAGCACCGAAAGCCGTTTGCCAACTTCGGTGCTCCCCGTAAAGGCGATCATTTCAAGTTTATCGCTTTTCGCCATTTCCTCACCCACAGAACTTCCAGGACCTGTTATGACATTAAAAACGCCGTCAGGAACTCCAGCATCTTGAAGGATTTTTGCAAGTTTAAGTGTTGTCAGCGGTGTATAACTCGCAGGCTTAACAACAACTGAATTGCCCATAGCAATTGCAGGAAACGCGCGCCAGATAACCATCATCAGTGGGATAGTTCCATGGTGTTATTATGCCGATAGCGCCTATGGGCTCCCTTCTTATGGCACTTGTTCCGTCGCTCACATATTCCGCCATGGCTTTTCCTTCGAGAGTTCTGCATGCACCAGCTATAAAACGTATGTTATCTATAGTATATGGAATATCATACCCAGATACCTGTTTAATGCTTTTTCCTGAATTTTCCGTCTCAATTTTAATAAATTCCTCCTGGTTCTTCTCAAGCAATTCCGCCACCTTCAGGAGTATGTTTGAACGCTCTCCGGGTGGAAGTCTGCTCCAAGTGCCGGAGTCAAATGAATGTCTGGCGGCGTCTATAGCTCTATGGACATCCTCATTGGACGCTGACTGAACTTTTGCCATTGTTGTCCCGGTGGATGGGTTTTTTACATCTAGAACTTCTTTATTTGACGATTCAACCCATTCTCCATTTATAAACATCTTATATGTTTCCATTATTGTTCACCTATTTGTTTTAGTTTTCCAGTGTTCCATCGTACATATTCCTTATAAGCTGTATGGAATTTTCCAGAGTCAGCCTCCTGGGGTTGAACCTTGGAAGGTCATAAAGCTTCTGTCTTGTGGAAAATATGTATTCACCGAATTTTTCTATATCGGTTTTTGGGAAATTTATCTGCTTTAATGTGGTTGGCATTTCCAAGTCCTCTAGAAGCTGAATTATGGCTGGAGCAATTTTTGATGCAACTGCCCTTGCAGATTCTCCCTTATGAGGTATATTGAAGATCCTTGCAAGTGTTCCTATCTTATTATAGGCAGCAGATATATTGTAATCCAGTATGTACGGAAGAGCCATCCCAACAGCTACGCCATGTATGGCCCCGTACCTGGGACCAAAGGCTTCCCCAAGGCAATGTCCCAGCACCGAGGGTCCAGCCACCCAGGGAAATGTTATAACCATCCCTCCAAGCATAGCTGATAATGACATTGCAGATCTGGCTTCAATGCTGTCCGGACTATTAAATGCTGTTCTAAGATTTCTAAAAATCAGTGAGGATGCTTTTGTTGCAATTCCATCAGATATGGGATTTGCCTCCTTGCTTATCAATCCCTCTACATTATGGGCAAGAGCGTCCATTCCGCTTGCTGCTGTTGTTCTCGGTGGTGCACTGACATTCAGCACAGGATCTACTATTGCTGTATCGGCAAGGAGATTACTGCTTGCCGCCCATGTTTTATACAGCGATTCCTTCTCTATGACAACTGACATATTTGAAACTTCACTGCCAGTACCACCGGTTGTTGGTATAAGGATCTTCGGAAGTCCGGGATTTTTGAATTTATCCTCAACTGGAGTGAGATATTCCTTGGGTTCACCACTATTTGTAACCATTGAGGCCACCATTTTGCTTGTGTCAAGCACGCTTCCACCACCTACTGCAACTACAGAGTCAAAATTTCCGTTGGATCTTGCGAAATCCACTGCATTCACAATATTTTCCATTGTTGGTTCATTTGAAATTCTGTCATATACCTCATATTTTATTCCTGCTTTGGAAAGTGAATTTTCTATTTTAGCAAGAAGACCAAATTTATAGACATTTGGATCTGTAACTATTATTGTATTTTTCTTTTTTATTTCCTTTAGTTGGTTACCCACCTGGTCCGACTGACCTTTCCCAAATAGAATTCTCTTTACCTGATCGAATTTCAACTCTTTATCATACGTATATACATGCTCAAAATCTTCCATTCAAATGTATATTTAATTTATATATAATTATTATTATTCAATAACCTGCTCCCATAAGAGATGAAACCTGTAGTTGCTGGATACACTCTCTGGATGAACATTGCTAGAAGATATTTGCTGAATTAGTCTATATTAGATTATTCTAAGAGCTCACGCAAACCTATTTCCCCTTACTTGGGATAAGTAAACATAATGCAGGTTCAATTTAATGGTGCATGACATGGTTTAACAAATCAAAAAGTACCATGTTAATGTTCACTTCTATTTTTTCCAATTCATGATTACTTCAGTTTCTTCCGGATAAGCCCCAGAGCTATACTGTATTATTCCTATATGCGTATAAGGAATTTATAAAAATATTTCTGATAATATAGTCACCTGGAAAATCTTTTTATGCAATATAAGCATTCATTTTCATGAAATTTGATGTACAAACTAAAGACTTTCCTGAGTCTTTCTATGTTTTTATAGAAATTCCCCAGGGTGGAAACACAAAGCTCGAATATAAGCCCGATGTAGATAATATAGTTCTTGACAGGATACTGTTCACATCAATGGTATACCCAACCAACTATGGTTTTATCCTTAATACCAAAGCAAAGGATGAAGATCCTCTTGATGTCCTTGTCATTTCCTCAGTACCCATTCCCTCTGGTTCCATATTGAAATGCAGGGCCATAGGCATAGCCGAAATGAGTGATGAGGAAGGTTCAGACAACAAGGTTATTGCAGTACCTATTGACAAGGTAGATCCAATGTCTGCTGAATACAGGGATATTGAAAACATACCTGAAGCTGTAAAGAATAAGATAAAACATTTCTTCCAGCATTACAAGGAACTGGAAAAAGGCAAATTCATGACATTCCACGACTTCAAGGGTAAAGATGAAGCCATAAAACAGATAAAGGAATCCCTTCTTTGATTCCTATAACTTTTGTTTTAATACAAAGATTTTTTTTAGTTGTGATGTTGCAATATCTATATGAGTTCAAAGAAATTTCTAATCGGCCTTTTCGGTCCGGTCATAACAATATTGCTTATATTGCTGGACATAAGGATGTCTACCTATTTTTCATGGTACACAAATTCTCTAAGCAGCCTTGGAATTCACAGATATTATTATATCTTTGATTCTGCGGTCATAATAGGCGGCATCTCTGTATTTATTTTTGCCCTGATGCTATACAGGCAAATTCAAATCAAATTTCTGTCCATTGGCTTTATAATGACGGGTTCTGTATCACTTTTTCTCATAGGGATTTTCAATGAAAATTATGGAAATCTGCATCTTGCCATTGCCATAATATATTTTATTTTTACACCAGTAGGTATAATAATATTCAGTTTTTACAGGATAAGGAGTTATTTGAGCTATTATGGTTTCTTTGCCGGCATGGCGTCACTGGGGACAATAATTTTTGGCATTCTCGTATTATTTCAATACATACATCTAAAAATTGGTCTCTCTGTAACGGAAATGGCAGAGGCAGTTTTACTGGGTTCATGGTCGAGTATCCTCGGAGTTTACCTTTCTACTCATGAGGTTCAATGAAATTTCTTATTACCCGTGTCCCTTCCCCATCAAAATGGATACGAATTACAAAATCTGACTGTGACATCATTTTATGCTGCAGTGAATCAATATTTTCTCTTTCGCTCATAAGCAGGATAAACCCTTCAGCACCGCCTCCAAGCAACTTTGCTGATTTTGCACCGTTATCAAGAGCATAATCTATTATTGTATCTATTCTCTTATTGGTTACATTGGTGCCCAGTGATTTTTTTATACTCCAGCCTTCATTCACAATGCTATAAACTTCATCTCTATTATGTGCCTTGATAGCCTTACTCAGCTGTAATGCAAGATCCTTGAGCTTATTCAGGTTTTCCATTGTTTTTTCATCGCCATTTTCTGATTTTGCAACCTGATCCTGAAGACTCCTTGAACTTTCCCTGGTATTGCCGGTATAAACCAGCATCATTGATTTTTCGAGGTTTGTTACAAAGGGGTCTGACAGTGCAAATTTTTGTGTTACTTCACCACTCCGCCTGAATTCCATATATTTTAAACCCCCAACAGAAATAGCATAGGGATCCTGTTTTCCCAGGATAATATTGAATTTATTTTTTTCAGTGAGGTATGACTCCTTTGCGAGATCGTATGGGTCTATATCCTTCCTTTTAATTGCATAGATTGCCATTATTATTCCATTGATTAATGCCGAACTGGACCCCAGGCCTGAACCAGGTGGAACATCATTATTCATAATTATTCTTCCCGTATCTATGCCATTTTCCATGAACATATTGATAATCTTGTTTTCCATGGAAGTATTGTTGGTTGATGATATAAGTGCTGACCTCAGGAAGTCTCTGGAAGAAACCTCCAGTGATCCACCATCATCAATATACCGTATCATTATTCCACGGTCTATTGTGGTATTCAGTACTGCGCCCCCATAATTTTCTAAAAATGGGCTTATATCTGTTCCCCCACCTGCAAAGCTTATTCTCAATGGGCTATAAACGGTAATCATATGATTATATATCAGCAACTCATATTAAAATATTCATCAGGTGCAATCAAAAACCCAGTAAATTATATAAAGTATTTAAGTATATGATATAAATATAATAATATCGGATGATAATAATGATAGATTTCAATATTAATTCTGGAAAAATTGAAATTCAGGACACACTGAGGAATTTACTTGCAAGAAAAACTCTTGTCATGCAGGCACATGATGAAACAGTATCCTGTGATGCTGGACTATGCGAGATTATCCATGATATATCACTGAAAGTCAAAAGGCATTGTAATAATCCCGATATGCTTTTCTTTATCAATAATGATATAGAGATAGCATTGGATAAGTATGTTTTTGACCTGCTTTCCAGGGAAAATATTTCTATTAAAAAGGGCAAAAATCTCATTGTTGAGAGAAAAAAACACCAGTAACCACGTTTAATTTCGCATTATATCTCGCTTTATAGATCTTTAATTGTATTTTTGAAGTTATCCTATAATCTAAATATTGTAATTCAGGCTTAACATTGAGGGCGGGCAATTGATTTATAGTTTTATAACATGTGCCATGATGGATCACAAGTATGGAATTCTTGGAGTCACCACATTAAGCACATTAATGGCTGCCATCGATTCAACCATAGTATATCTTGCACTTCCTGAGATGGGAAATTCTTTCCATTCTGGAATATCATACCTTACACTTGTGATAGCCGCATATCTCATATCAACCACAGTCATGCTTGTTCCTGCAATTGAGATTACAAAACGGATAGGAAACCGAAACTTTTACATTATTGGGTTTTCTCTTTTTACTGCTTCCTCATTACTCATTGCAATTTCTATCAGTATCAGTATGGTGATTTTTTTTCGATTCATTGAAGGCATTGGAGCTGGAATCATGGCATCATCTGATATACCCATAATACTGGGTGCATTCAGGAAGGGTGAGAGAGGCAAAGCAATAGGCCTGAGTTCCATAGCATGGTCCGTAGGAACTCTTATAGGTCCAGTACTGGGGGGATTTCTCGTTGCCATAAACTGGCGTTACATTTTCCTCATAAATGTGCCAATAGGAATAGCAGCAATGTATGCAGGGTTCAGGATAATAGGGAAGGATAAACCGGTAAAAACCCGGATTAAATATAAGTCCACAATTTCAATGGCAGTGTTTATGATTCCTTTAATTGTTGGCATATCCCTTATAAATATATATTATATGCTGATTTCCCTGGCTATTTTTCCGGTATTCCTGTATATACAGATAAAAAACCCTGTAATTGACCCAGGATTGCTGAGAAACATAAAATTCTCACTCATAACGCTCGCATCTTTTCTGGAATCCTTTGTGTTTTTTTCAGTTTTGTTCGCTCTTAGCCTGTACTTCCAGAGCGATCTTGGGTACAGTAGCATAGAAGCTGGACTCATAATATTTACGTATCCTGTTGCCTCCATAATCTCAAGCCCTATTGGCGGTATGCTTTATGACAAGTACCCAAATCCTGAGGCTATTATGGCTATAGGCGCATTGCTTGAATGCATTCCTGTTCTTTTTATCGCCATTTACCTGAAATTTATACCTGAGTTGTTACTGATAGCTGGATTCGGAGGATCATTTTTCTGGTCACCATCCACCACTATGATAACAGATGCACATGAAGAAAAATTCCGTGTACAGGCAAACAATGCAATGTTAATATTGAGAAATATCGGAATCATAACCGCTATATCCATACTGCCGCTTTTTATTCTATATTTTTCTGGAATAAACGTTAGTCTGGGAGATATTTTTGTTTCAAGTAAAAGGATAAATATCTCAGCAGGGATAAGTGCCTATCTTGTATTTACATCACTTGTATCCTTATCTTCACTGATTTTTATTTTTATGTACCATATGAAATCTAAAAGTAATGAAACCATGAAAGAAAATGGCAAAGGAACTAGAAAATATCAAATTATTAAATAACAAATTAGCAATACTGATAAGGATCCGTGGGGTAGTTAGGATATCCTGCTGGCCTTCGAAGCCGATGACCCGGGTTCAAATCCCGGCGGGTCCGTATATTTTCACAGGTAAAAAATGATACATAATTCTCTTTAAAAAGGAGATCTATTTAACACAGATGAAAACTAAAATATTATGTCTATACTTGATAATTTATGATAAATATTTAAAAATTAATATTATTTAGAACGTTTTAAAAATTACACCACGGACAAGTTCTGAAAATATTTAATTAATTTATTATTTATTGAATAAATGTATATTTCATCCCGAGAATTCCCACACATCCTAAACTCAGTGGGTTTCTTTCTTGTGGATTGAATTGTAATAATATAACCCATTCTTTTAGAGTTAGTCAAATAATTAACTATGTTTACCTGAATCCACAATCTTCCAGAAAGGTATTATGTGCGAACACAGAAATATACCTATTAACCGACAACTAGAAACATAAGAAATCCGGTGGATTATGGCGTCAAGAAACTGGTATTAAAATAATTAATTATCTATGAAAGTAATTTCCTACAAAATTATTTATAATCAATGAAAATCAGATTCAATGTCTCCCTTTATCAACCGTTCCCCAGGATTTACAGTGATGAGATTTCCAGAACTTATTAAAGCCACAGTGGTTTCACGACCTAATCGGTTCCTTGTAAGGGCAATGGTTAACGGAATTGAAACAGATGTCCATATACACGACCCGGGAAGGCTTGAAGAGTTAATATACCCCGGAAACAATATACTAATAAGGAAGACAAACAATAAAAAAACCCACTATTCTGTCACATTCTGCGAAAATGGTGGTATCTGGACATTCAATGATTCAAGGTATCATTCCCAGATCGGTTCTATGTTTATAAGAGAAGGATGGCAAAAAGAAGTAAAAACAGGAAACAGTAGAATAGATTTCAAACTTGGGAATTCATACATTGAGGTCAAATCAGCAACACTGGTGGAGGGTAAAATCGCAAAATTTCCAGATGCACCCACGGTTCGGGGAAAGAAACATCTTGAAACCCTTATGCGGCTAATAGATGAAGGATATCAGTCATATGTACTGTTTCTTATATTCAATGAAAACGCCAGATGTTTTTTACCTAATTCTTGTAGAGACCCTGAGTTTTCAAGTGCATATTACTTAGCAATTGATTACGGGGTTAAATTCAAATTTCTAGTTTTCTCATCTCAAAATGGAAATGTTGCATTTAAAAGAAGCATAGAGCAGTGCAGGTAGCTAATAATGCTTATATGATTTAAGTGTATCATCTTGAATGGGACTGACAGAATTATCAGACAGGGAATTCATAATAGATGTTGCTAGAAGATTATTGTCTATCAGGGCAGTATCACCCAAATCGGGAGGAGAGGGGGAATACAAAAAATCATTGGAACTAAAGAAAATACTGCATGAACTTGGATATGATAATTTACAAGAATACAACACAACTGACGATACATGCACATTAAGACCAAATATAATATTAAGATTAGGCAATTTTGACAGGACATTGTGGATTATATCCCATATGGATACTGTGCCAGAGGGCGATGTATCGCTCTGGAAGCATGATCCCTTTAAGGCCACGGTTGATGGCGATAGAATATATGGGCGGGGTTCTGAGGATAATGGACAATCCATATTCACTTCACTTTTACTTCTTAAGCAAATTGACCCAAAAAATCTGAAAATCAATTTAGGGCTTGCCTTTGTGTCAGACGAGGAAACTGGAAATGACTATGGAATTAAATACTTAATCTCAAAAAATATATTCCGGGAAGATGATATTATCATTGTTCCAGACGCCGGCACCAATGAAGGGCTTGCCATTGAGATTGCCGAGAAAAGTACAGTGCAGATAAAGTTCGAGATTGAAGGTATCCAGGGACATGCAAGCATGCCTGAAAATTCATTAAATGCTTTGCGTGAATCATGCAAATTCATAGATCTCCTGGATTTCAGCCTCCATGATCAATTCAGCGAAACCGACAAACTGTACTTTCCTCCATATTCGACATTTGAACCCACAAAGCATGAAAAAAATATAGATAACATTAATACAATACCTGGTAGAGAGGTATTCTACTGGGATTTTAGAATACTCCCCCAGTATCCGGCTGACCTTGTGCTGGCAAGCATCAACAGCCTTATAGAAAAATACGCTAAAACATCACAGGCAAAGATTTCCTATAAGGTAGTTGACAGAGTTGATGCCCCAAAACCCACACCAGAGGATTCCGAAGTTGTTATAGGATTAAAAAGTGCAATAAAGTCAGTAACAGGGAAGGATGCGTTTACCATAGGAATTGGTGGGGAAACATTTGCATCCTTCCTGAGAATCAAGGGATTCCATGTTGCAGTCTGGTCCACGACTGCTATAGAAAATGCACATATGCCAGATGAATTCTGCCTTATACCACATATACTCCAGGATGTGAAAATTTATAAATATCTTTTATTTAATTAATAGTATATAAATCACTAAAATACGGATTATTATTTTCTATTATTAGTGACTTTGTACTGGTCTTAAAATATATCAGAAATACGCAGTGTTTTATGTTCCGGGATTATGCTGACGTCCTTCAATATATGTCCAGTGAGTATTGAAGCCACCGTATCTCCCTTATGCATAATGCCTGCATCTCTAAGTTTCTTAACTCCTGCAACCGCTGCTGCTGATGCCGGTTCACATCCGATACCTGCCCGGTCAATAGCCCTTTTTGCCTCCATTATCTGATCATCAGAAACCTTTTCAACTATTCCACGGGTAAATTCCAGAGACCTTTTTGCTTTTTTGTAATTTACAGGATTTCCAATTTTAATAGCACTTGCTATTGTTTCTGCCTTTACCGGTATGATCGATTCCTGCTTCCCGTTAATGTAATTATAAAATGGTGAGGCACCCTCGGCCTGGATGGCAACAAGTCTTGGAACATCGTCTATAACTCCCAGAGATTTCAGATCCATAAGTGCCTTTCCGAATGCCGATGTATTTCCAAGGTTACCTGCCGGGAATGTGATAAAATCAGGTTTGATTTTCTCCATAATCTCATATATTATTGTTTTTTGCCCCTCAATTCTCCATGGATTAAGGGAGTTAAGCACATAAAAATCGTTCCGCTTTGCAATTGTTTTCCGTACATTATCCATGGCACTGTCAAAATCCCCTTCTATATCGACTATATTTGCACCATATGCAATTGCCTGGAATAATTTATTGGCTGATATGTTTTTTTCAGGGATTATCACATAGCTTTCAATACCTGCGAATGAACTGTAGCTTGCCGCAGCAGCAGATGTGTTTCCAGTGGAGGCGCACAGAGTTTTGTTAAATTTTAGCCTCATGGCTTCTGACACTGCTACTGTCATTCCTCTATCCTTGAATGACCCGGTAGGATTTTCCCCTTCATGCTTAAGAAATATTTTATCTATGCCAGAAAATTCGGATATTCTACTGTTGCTATACAGATTTGTATTGCCCTCACCTTTACTTATGATTGTTCCTTCATTGATACCTGGATGTATGAGATTTTTATATTTCCATACACCTTTCAAACCTGTTAGCGAATATTCCATATCATAGTGGTAGACGTCCAAAATGTTGCCGCATTTATCACATGTGTATATATTCCGATCTATAGTGTATTCAGCACCACAGTAATGGCATTTTAAAACGGAGTGAGTCATCTTATTGGGTAATATATAGTTATATAAATTATTTGTCAAAACCAAAGTAATAATCGCTATAAAATATATCCATAAATTGGCAGCAAAAATTAAACAGGCCAGAAGATCTTAGCTAGTTCTACGATAACACCCATAGCTATTCCTATGTATATAATCAATTTTGGGTCTATGGCCGGACCTGTTATTTCCTCCTCATTAAAATATCGTATTAAACCTGCCCCTGACTGGAAGTTCTCATTCTGGTTGTCCTTTGCCATTGTTTTCAATAATTTAATACTAGAATTTAAGTGTTTTGGTATTCTCTATGTCGCTTATATGTGGTCAGATAAATAATAATTTCTTATCATTTTTATTAGTTCAAATATGCTATTTTTGACCCAAACATACGTGTGTGCAAAGTTTGCACATACATCATAAATGTTGTATTATCCCGTTTTTTCAGTAAGAAATTACATATAAAATAAATATTCGTCCAACGGTATATAATCGCCATAGGCTTTCATCCCCTCTCTAACGAAAGGGGACTTCCCGCTTATATGTTAAAGATAGAGAAAAAAAGTAGGAAATTAATAGGTTTATTGAATACATGCATGCCTTTTATTGAAAATATTAATGTAGAATCACAATTGGATAAATCTATAATAATCAATGTATACGAACGCTATAATAATAAAATATCGTTGCCTGCAACTTTTGTTTCGGATGGTACTATAGAAATATTGGCATTAATATATATACTGTACTTTGAAAAACGTAAAATAATAGCAATTGAAGAAGTTGAAAAGAATATACATCCCTCGTTGATTGCTAGAGTTATGGAACTAATAAAAGATTCTTCAATAGCTAAACAGATCATGATAACTACACATAGCCCTGAAATAATAAAAAATGCCGATATAAAAAATATTATACTCATAAAGCGTGATAGTGAAGGAAATTCATTTATTGTAAGACCATCAACGGCTAAGGATTTACAGATTTTCCTGCAGCAAAATATAGGCATATCCGAACTATTTACCGATGGTTTCTTAAACTGATTTAAATGAAGTTAGCATTCTTTGTTGAAGGAGACATGGATGAAATTTTTATTTCTAACGTTGTTCCAAAAATATTTAAACAGTATAATTTTTCCCTTTCTATACATAAGTATAGTCAACAAAAGGATGTAAAAGTAGGTAATTACATTAAATCAATTAAAGAGATTAAAAATTATTCTTATTTCTTTTTGGTGGATAGTGATCAGTATGACATTGCCAGAAGAAAAAATGAATTGATAAAACGAATACCAAGTTTGGATAATTTAAAGATAATTATAGCTAAGAAAGAGATCGAAAGTTGGTATATTGCCGGAGTTACACCTTCTCTATCTAAAAAGTTATTTCCCAAAGAAAAATATAAGGAAATAATCGATATGATCAAAAGCCCAGAAACCGTTAAAAAGGAAAAATTCAATGCAATGTTACCAATAGCGAGGCCGAGAATGCCTCTATAATTGAGATTCTCAAAAATTATTCAATAGATCATGCTCAACGAAATTCTTCAACATTTGCCTATTTTGTAGAAACAATAAATACAATGATGCCATAAATTATGAAAATGATAAGTCTCTTCCCACTTTAGTGTGGGTTGTTCCAGGGGGATGAGATCTAAAAAATTCAGATATTACTGGAATCATGTTGAATTATGTTGCAAGTTACTCATGATAAAGGGTCATTAACTTGAGTATCCCGGGAAATAGGGGGTGGTTATGAAAACCAGTGAATTTTACCCACACAAAAGTTCGATGACGTACTAAGAAATAATATAAAGATAATATATTTTCCTAAGTGTTGATTACCACCATTGAATATGCTAAGACAGTAACATATTAGGAATTCAGGAATTTTACAATAGTTTCTATGAATCTGCCCGTGCTTACATGAAGGACTATCATCCGGTATACCTTAGTATCTGTATGTATATCAAAATAATTGCACTTTACCAGAGATGGAAGATCTGGTTCCATAATAGAATACCTGTTCCTCCCCTGGCTTATCTCCTGTATCTCCCTTAAATCGATCTTTAGAAAGGGAATGTATGAAAGTACATATGGGTGAGAATACTGGTAAAATTCTATATAATTCCCAACAAATACAGCCTTTGCATCTATATATTTCTCATGTATCAA
>NZ_KI542707.1:0-51795 GCF_000496155.1 Ferroplasma sp. Type II | reverse complement strand
TATAATTATCTAACCGGAACATAGAGGCGTTCCTAACCTCTTATGGAGGATTTCATGGAAGAAATCTCCATAATGCCATTTTTCAGGACTTATCCGATGGATTACCTTCTGATTTCAGGTTTCACGAAACTATGTAATTATTGTACAATTCATGACCTCCCTCAACGTTGGAGTTTTATTGCTCATAGGATGATTGTAATTATTATCACATTTTGTTAAACCTTTCTTTTTATATGATAACGCAGTACCATAATAACATATAATAATTCGATAAAAACCACTATTAAAGAAATATTTGCGAGGTATGCATTATTAACATGACCTAAATATGCCCTATATGCCACATATCCTTCAAAAATAGTAGTGATTAATATCAATGATAATATAAAATTATTGGGAATTCGCTTTTTATGTGCTTTATTTTGAATTTCTAATTTATTTTCATTCATTTTTTACACCTATAGATTTATCGGTTGACAGTTTACCATATCCGTAAAACTGCTTGGTAAGGGATTATAGGAAAATATAGGATATGGAACGTTAAACCATCCATCTTCAAAACCTAAATATATACCAGCGTAGCCACCATATGCATTTACAGATGCTATGATAGCAACCGTTACAGCCATCGCAGCGAATACCACAGCAATAGTTTTCAATGCATCTAATGTTGCTGCTGCAAGTACTCCAGCTAATTTAGCACCTACTGCACCTACCAAAGTACTTATACTTCCGCCAAGAGCTATGTAACATTCAAGTCTTCCTGTGTTTTCATTATTAAATGATATTGCTCCCCATTTAATTTTGCCAGAAGTGAACTTTACATAGAAGCTAAAACAGAGAAGATGTGCCGCATCTGGTGTTATTATATTCGGCGATACTGATTTATTAGTTGAGATGTTGCTTATATTAAATGTTTCAGTGCTTTTTAATATATTTGATTTTATCGGGACTATATGGAATAACGTATTGTTGTTGCTAATTATTATAAACGATGATGATTTCATTATGTTATTAACATACAATGGTAATATATATTCTTTTGAATTTGTGCCATTATAATATCAGTAGACATAATAATTGTTGAAACGATTATTTATATGTTCAGAGAGATGGTACATATGTGTTAAATTATGGATCTTAAGTATATAACGCTCAGAAAAGATATTTAGAATAAAACTTTTCCATCACATTTAAGCTATTAATCTGACTTCCTGACAATATTTTTATTTCATCCTTAAACTGATTCAAATTTTTACCTATATCCATTTTTTTAAGCTCCATTCTTATTATCTCATCTATGTCTGTATATTGCGTCCTCATATCAACATAGATTCTATCTCCAACAATATACGGGCCGCGCATCAGTTCACTTCTTTCCTTCCAAACATCGATAAATTTTAAAGACTCGTTTGATTCGGTTGGCGGCCCCATATGTCTCTGCACATTGGGTAATTTTTCTAATTCATATTCTATCAAAATCTCTATTTCATCCCCCACATACAGTTCGCATGATACAGGCATAAAACCGGATCTGTGGAATATGTTCCATATCTTATTTTTGAGCCGTACAGCCTGAGGATATACTATATCATCAATTATGTCAGGTTTTTTTATCACAAATACCTTCATCAGCGTTTTCCTATCGGTCTTAACAACTGGACGGGCATGAAAAATAATATCTTCACGATTAGCCACATATAATTTGGCAGCCAATTTAAGTTTTGAAAGATTTTCCTCACTTACTGCTGCTCCAGCATTTCTTGTGGGGTCAATTGGATCTATAATAATTACTGGTTCATTGAATTCTTTTTTGCAATCCTTTGGAATTATCATCTTTCCATTTAACCTAGATGCATATTCAATAAAATTTTTGAAGGTGCCGAATGTTATTATTATAAGTTCGCATATATAACCGGAAAATCCGGATTTTGACACTTCAGATCCATAAACATTAATGCTTTTTAAAAATACTTTTAAAAGCCGAATATCCCGTATCATCTTTTCTTCTATCATACTGTTGACGTAAAGTGTATGCAGCGGTGTTCGATCCACGCTAGATACTATTTTCTCTCCCTTATTTATTCTAAAAGCTGGAACTATGTCAACCTTTATGCCATCCACATAACCAGAAACATATGGATGCTCGGCATATTTTTCAGTAGCATTCTTCACAACATTATGGCCTATTTCAAGACCTTTTTTCTCTACATATTCAACAGAATATGATTTTGCAAATGTAATAAATATATCTATATCACTCGATTTAAGATTTGTATTTTTTGAAACCGATCCCACTTCCACTGGTGTTGCCTCTATATTTTCCTTTTTGCATATAAAATTAATTTTTTTAATAACATCCGAAGCTATAAATTTTAATTTTTTCTGTTCCTCCTCCGTTGGGGTCTGTTCCATTAAAAGAGTTTCTAAATAATTCATCTGAGTCCTCCCAGGGAGATCACATGCGAAAGCTTGGGGAGGAATTGTGTAGTGAATCTCAATTCTTTGCCGTATTTTACCAGTTTGGCATTCTTCGTGCTTATGTCCATCTTCTTTTCTTTCATGTTTTAAAGCTCCCTAATCAACTCTTGCGCTGTTCCTCATGGAACTAACCCTCCATCGGATAGTTGACCCCTAGTTTCCAAGATCTATAATCGCCTGTGCTGGTTCACCATCAGCTTTTTTGAGCGCTTCAATAGCCTTTTCCCTTGAAACGTTGCATTGCCCCATTACAAGTTTTATATCCTCCTCATCAAATTCCTGCACGGCCACGGATTTAGCTTTTTCTTTCATAGTGCCCAGTACCTGGAATGTCTTCTGGCCCTGTGCCTCTATCATGGTTACCGATGCGTTTTCTATTATGTAGTCCTTATCCTTCCCTTTCAATATAACCTCTTTAACATCAGGCATTTCAGTGGATTTAATTCCCATCTGGTTCATCATTCTTCTTACATCCCTCGGATTCATAGAGATTAATTATAACTTCTTTTATTAATTTTTATGTTTTCTGGGAAATACTATTTCTGGATAGTTTATGAATTTAAGGCACAGGATAAGTGCAATCATTGAAGCCACCAGCTCAATTATGACAGCATACACAGGAAATCCAATCAGGAATAGCATAATAAACGGTACTGACATAATAAAAATTCCAGTGAAAAAATTTGCAAATTTATTTACGTAATAAATTTCACTCCCTGGGAATTTTCTGGATATATACTTTCTATATCCAGGTACCATGAATGTAACCAATGGTATGAATAGTAGACTGAGAGACAAATTTGCAGACACATTTTTTATTGAGATAATGAACCCTATTAAAATAAGTAAGGGAAATATAGCTATAAAGGAAATTCCCTGAAATAATCTTGATTTTAACAGGCTGCCCAGGAAAATTGTAAAAAATGATATGGAAGAAATGCATATAAATTCATATATTATGGAAATTGCATGTATTTCTATTACCAGTAGAGGAAAAGCTATTAAAATAATAGCAACAGACATATATAAAAGCGAGTTTATTATAATGGCAGAAAATAGCGCCCATCCATTTCTTATTCTTCTTATATCACCTATGGATATTATGTACCTTTTTATTTTTTTTGCCAGTAATGTTTTTTTATAATTCACATTCTGATAGGTGAAAAGGTTAAAAATTACGGAGAAAATAACCAGCAGTGATGATAAAATTATAACAATATATATTATTTTTAAATCCATAAAGCGTATTCCTGCAAAAATCCCTCCCAGGACTATACCAGTATAAACATAAGCCATATTATGCCTTTTCCTGTACATATTGCTCCAGTAATCTATAAGGGATGCACTGAAAGCAAGAACTGCGGCCAGCACAAACAGGATAAAATAATTGTCTACATAAAATATAAGTGGAAGAATAAGAGAAAATATGATGCCACCTAAAAGTACAGAGTTTTTCTTCAATATTTCTATGATATTCCTCGACATAACATATGATATATAATAAAAAATCCCAAAGGAAATAATAATTATTGGGAATATGTAGATTTTCATGGATTTATCATATAAATGGTAGGGAAATATCAATAGCAATAATAATAGAGAAGAATTTTTTATTGAATAGATCAAATCAATTACACTGTTTTTATTTAAAATATTCACTGTTTTAGATTATTATATTAGTGTATTAAACGTTTTCCGATTATATTATATGAGTAATATTTATTAAGAAATTGAAACACTCATAAGTAAAATTTTATATTTAAGCAAAAATAAATCATTTATCCGGATTATCTCTATAAAAGTATTTATTACTTGTTTGTATGAGGGTATATGCAGGATGAGGAATCCTATATTGAAAAGTTAAAGAAAGATGAAGTTGAGTTTTTGCAATTACAGTTTACAGATATTATTGGCTCTGTAAAATCATTGACAATCCCGAAGAATAGGTTTGAGGATGTTATATATAATGGGGTTATGTTTGATGGCAGTTCCATAGTGGGGTATAAGGAGATAGAAAACTCAGACATGAAAGCGGTTCCTGAGCTATCTTCCTATACCATACTTACAAATGAGAACTATGCCGGTAAAACTGTCCGATTTATGTGTAAAATATTTAATCCTGACGGAACAAGATTTGAGGGAGATCCGAGATATATTCTGGAAAAACAGGTGGAAAGGCTTACAAAGGAAAATAAAACATACTACATAGGCCCAGAACTGGAGTATTTCATTTTTAAGCAGGATGAAGACGGTGAACCTACAATAGAGCCAAGTGACTACGGCGGATACTTTGACAAGGAGCCACTTGACAGGTCCTTTACAGTCAAGCAGGAAATTATAAAGAAACTGGAAGGTCTCAATTACTATCCAGAGGCATCACATCATGAAGTTGCCTATGGACAGCACGAAATCGATGTGAAATATTCTGACGCCATCACCATGGCAGACAGGATTATAATGATCAAAAGCGTTGTCAAGGAAACAGCCAATGAATATGGATACTATGCCACATTCATGCCAAAACCCATAAAGGGTGTAAACGGCAACGGAATGCATGTACACCAGAGCATATTTTCCGGAGATGAGAATCTCTTCTATCGTGAATCAAATAAATATGGCTTGAGTGACTATGCGATGCATTATCTTGGTGGAATTTTGAGGAATGTACGGGACGCATCTCTCGTTCTTGCTTCCACAGTCAATTCATACAAGAGACTGATCCCGGTTATGAGGCACCAGTTTATATTGCATGGGCGAACAGAAACAGGAGTGCCCTTGTGAGAATTCCATCAGCACCTCCAAAGGGCAAAAGGATGGAGCTCAGATTTCCAGATTCCGCTGGAAACCAGTATCTTCAGTTCGCTGTTATACTGGGAATGGGCCTTGATGGAATTGAAAATAAAATAGACCCTCCAGAATCAATGGAGAGAAATATATTCGACATGAACCCTGAAGAAAGAAAAAAATATGGGATAAAATCCATGCCAGCATCCCTTGGTCAGGCAATTGAAACATTCGGCCAGAGTGAATTGATGAAGAAAATATTCGGGGAATATGTATATAACAACCTTCTGCGCCTTAAGGAAAAGGAATGGGACGAATTCAGGTCACATGTGACAGACTGGGAAATTGATAGATACCTTGATATCTATTGATTTTCAATATAATCTTCATCTGAATTTATTATTTCTATGCCCTTTATATGCATCATGCCTGTGAGTATGTAATCATATTTATTTATCAGTTTTGAGTTTCCGTGTATTTTTATGTTTTCAAGCGGTGCAGCCATTGACAGTTTCATCTTGCTTTTCAGGTTCCTGATTATGTCTATTATGCCTATTATATAGTCTATTTCATCCTCCTCTTCATACATCATTTTCATATCAAATTCCGGATATGGTTCAAGACCTATGCTTCCTGATGAAGGATTTATTTCATGGTATAGCTCCTCGGTTATAAATGGCATTATTGGTGAGTACATTTTTAGTATATTCTCCATTACAGAAAACGCCGTGAAAAGTGTTTCATTTCTGCGGTCTTCCTTGGAAGCCTCATTTTTGATTATTTCAAGGTAGTTATCACAGTACTGGTTCCAGAAAAATTTGTCAAGAACTATTCTGGCCTTCATGATTTCATTGCTTTCCATATATTCTGTAACCTCTTTTATGGTTTTTTCCATTTTAGTTATTATCCATCTGTTTACCGGAAAACTGGGTTGAGCTTTTTCAGGTTTTTTATTATTTGCAAGTAGCATAATAAGTTTCAGTGAATTTTCAAGTTTTATAATGGTTTTCCGCCCCCTCATGAGATCCTGTTCTCTTAGCTTAATATTCTCCCCCTGCATTGTTGTTGAGGCCCAGTATCTCAGTGCATCGGCACCGTAATTGTCTATAATGACTCTTGGTTCCACTATATTTCCCTTGCTTTTACTCATTTTCTGGCCGAATGGATCATACACATTTCCACTGATAACTATTTTCTTCCATGGTATTTCTCCATAATGTAAATAGGATCTCAATATTGTGGTGAATGCCCACGATGTAATTATATCATGCCCCTGGAATCTTGCATCCATAGTATATATGTCCATTTCACCTATATGTTTCAGATACAGTGTAGGGCTTAATGACGAGGTTGCCCATGTATCCATTACATCCGTTTCAGGCACTATATTCTCTGATTCGCATTTTTCACATTTACGTTTCCTCTCATCAAGCCTGGGATCAACAGGCAGCTCTTCCTTTTCGGCAAAGAGAATTTCACCACAATCATTGCAGTACCATACCGGGAAAGGAACTCCAAAATATCTCTGCCTGGATATACACCAGTCCCATTTTAGCCCAGTTACCCAGTTATTATATCTTGTCTTCATATGTTCTGGTATCCACTCTATCCTGTTTCCGAAGTCTATAAGTTCATTTTTTATGTCAAGATCCTTTATATACCATTGCTTGCTTATTCCTATTTCAATTGGAGTTCCACATCTCTCATGGGTATTCACAGAATGTTTTATTTTTTCAATTTTTACAACATAATTTCTATTTATCAGTTCATCTACGATTTTCTTCCGGGCATCCTTAATAGGGAGATTTTCTATTATGTTGCCATCATTTATCCGGTTATTTTTTAGTATAATCCTTGCTTTCAGGTCGTATTTCTTCCACAGTTCAAGGTCATGCTGATCCCCGAATGTACATAGCATTTCGGCTCCGGTCCCAAATTCCATATTAATAGAATTATCTGCCATAACCTTTACAGGGTAATCATAGATTGGAACATTTATTTCAGTTCCTATAAATTTCCTGTATCTATCATCATCGGGATTCACAAAAATTGCCACGCATGCACCCAGCATTTCCGGCCTTGTTGTAGCTATTTCAATGCCATTAAAATTGATATAAACAAGTTCTGTGTTGATAACTGCGTCCTTCATGTCTATCTGTGATATTGCGGTCCGGCATGTGGGGCATGTTACATATGGGGCTTCGTCCCTGTATGCTCTTTTCTTTTCCACCAGATCAAGAAAGAGTTCCTGTGATATTTTAATTGAAAAATCAGATGATGTATCTATGTAGTTTTTAAAATCCGCACTTAATCCCGTATCATACCATGCCTTATACAGATCCTTTTCTGCCTCTTTGCTTACCTCCTTGCATATTTTTATGTAATCTTTCAGTGGTGTGTTATCAATAGTTACCCTCCTCTCCTTTTCCACAAAACGTTCGGTTGGAAGGCCGTTATCATCAAATCCCCAGGGATATAATACATTATAGCCTTTCATACGTTTATACCTTGCAATAAAATCCTGCTGGGGATAGGAAAACGCATGGCCTACATGCATTTTCCCGGAAACTGTTGGGGGCGGTGTATCTATGGTATAATTCTTAATACCCTTTTTAAATTTGAAAGTGTTATTGTTGAACCAGTATTTTTTCCATTTATCCTCCATTGCCTTTGTGTCGATCATGTGTCATCTTAATGTTTCATATAATTATATATTTTTTTATCAAAAATATTAAAAATACAAAAATGTCTATCAGTTTCAACTCAAATTTACGGCATGCCTATAGAAGTGTCACCATAAAAAGAATACTTAATTATAGAATATTCCGATTAAATGACTTATTTTTTATCCTTTGACACAACATCTTTTACCATTTTCAAAAGCTGTTTTTTGCCACTGTCTATGAAAGAAATATTTTCATTGATTCTATTCCCTATAAAATCAAAATTCTTATAAGAAATTATATCCTCTGGCATATATGACCTTAATATTTTTCCAGATTTGATCATATCTCCCGTCATTTTATAGGATTCTTTCCAGTTTCCGTTGGTCTTGAAATTTAATTTTGAATTATATGTTGCATAGATAGAATTTCCTATGATTTTTTCCGATGCCTCATTATTGAATTTTATGCCAGAAAAAAGATCGGGGAATCCATTTATTATCCCCTTTAACTCAATCATAAAAGGGATGATTTCATCCTTTAAAATCTGAAAATCTCTGTGGTATCCTGTAGTTTTGTTTATCACTCCGGAATATAGCAAATTCATCAGTGCTATAGATTTTGCAGCATATCCCTGGAATATCTCCAGAAAATCCGGGTTAACCTTATTGGGCATCAATGAACTCCCAGTAACGTAACCAGCCGGCAATTCAATAATTTTCATTTCGTCTCCACTGAAGATTATCATATCCTGGAATATTCTGCTAATGTCTATGAGGAAAGAATTTATGCTGGATAAGACCTTAATATAATTGTCAGTATAAAGCATAAAGGAAAACAGTGGATTTTTAATATTTTTTTCCATATTCATATATCCGGCAACTTCACTGAAATTCACATCAGACATTGATCCAAACCCTGATCCATAACCCAGAGGAAGTTCCCGCAATTCATTCCACACATCATCAATATTATTAAAATTATACACGAATATATTCTTAATAAAATCAACATATGTCTGGAACGTGGTGGGCATGCCCTGCCTGTAATGGGTATATCCAGGCATAATGCCATTTGCCTTGATTTTTTCAAGGCCTATAAGAGTATTAAATATAATTTTCTCATATTCCAGGAGAATGTCCATAAGGAAAAAATTTACATCTGTATGTACCTGCTCATTCCTTGACAGAAACATTCGCATGTTTCTTGCGGACCCATTCGTTTCCTTTATTGCCAGATTTTCTATATTCCCATGGACATCTTCAAGTTCAGGATTAAGTTCTATTTTCTTATCATATAAAGATAAAAGCTCCCTCAGTGTTTCACGTGCATCGGAACTGTTGGGAAGTTTTTTTTCATATGCGTTGAGGTTGTATGCCATTAACGATAAAATTTCATAGGGTATAAGCTGTTTATCCACATCTATATCCTTTTCCAACATAATTCTATACGCTTCATTACCTGATTCGGGTGCTGCGCTTCCAGACCATATTTTCATCTTACATCCCCAGTGAGACACCATGCGAAAACGCTGGGATGAATTGGGTAGTGAACCTCAATCCCTTGCCGTATTTTACCAGTTTAACCTTTTTTATGCTTATATCCATCTTTTCTCCTCCTTTTATAATGATTGATTTTCCATATTGTGCATGTTTATTACAGAATACCTCAAGTCCTTCCAGTCATGCCTGTCTGTAGATCCACATAGGGTTGTTAGAAAGTGTTTTTAAGACCTGTCCTCTCAGAGTTGCCTCTCTGTTTAAAGACAGATTCACAGAGCTACGGACTTGCGGAGAATCCGTAGGTGTGTATGTATTTCTCCGATCTAACTTCTGCTTTTCTTTCACGTTTCAAAGCACTATAATCAACTCTTGCGCTGTTCTTCAGGTAGGGGCAGTTGACAATACCGGTAACAATATACAATAAATATAATATTTATTGTACCAATTTTATCTTTTCTTTCCTTGCATTGCTTGCATATACTGTATTGTTTTTATATATATCTATAAATCCTTTTGCAGAGTCCTGATTGAAATTGCTGTTGTCATAGCTTATTTTTTCATAGTTGTATATGGAACTCTCGCTCTCTATGGATTGCATCACAATGTTTCCTTTGTACAGTTTCAATTTTACACTGCCATTTATATATTTATTCATGCTGTATTCAAACTGGTTTATATGCTCCATAACCGGGTCGTACCACAACCCATTATAGACAAAATTTGACCATTGATTATCCATGTATCCCTTCATATCAAGTTCATATTTGTTCAATGTAAGTGATTCCATTATTTTGTGAGCCTTTATTATGGCCATTGCTCCCGGGACTTCATATACCTCATGGCTTTTGATTCCTGTTACCCTGTCTTCCATATGGTTTATCAGCCCGATTCCATTATTTCCGGCAATAACGTTTAGTTTTTCTACAAGATCTTTAAGACCGTACTGTTTGCCGTCTAAGGAAACTGGAATACCATTCTTGAATTCAATTTCTATTATATCTCCATTCCCAGTTTCCTCAAGTGGCCTGACCCACTCGTAAACGTCCCATTCAAGCGGCTGTGAAATGTTCTCTATGGTAGAGCCCTCAACAGACCTTCCCCATATGTTCTCATCAACGGAGTATTTTCCACCCATGGGAATCTCTATATTATTGGCCTTTGCATATTTTATCTCGTCCGGCCTGTTCATATTCCAGTCCCTTACAGGCGCTATAACATTGATATCTTCATTAAGGGCTTTCATGGTGACCTCAAACCTTACCTGGTCATTTCCCTTACCAGTTGAACCATGTGCAATTGTGTTGCAACCATATTCCTCTGCGTAAAGCACAGCCTTTTCTGCCATCAGGGGCCTGGCAATTGCAGTTGACAGCGGGTAACCTTCATACATGCCGTCTGCGTATATCTCTTTTTTAATATACTTGTCAGCAAATTCCTTTTTTACGTCCATGACTATGGCATCTGAAACACCAAGAGACAACGCCTTTTCCCTTATTTGATCTAGATTGCTGTTACCTATGTTCAATGTAAGGGTAACAACTTCCTTTTTCATTTCCTTCTGAATCCATTTTACCATGACAGAGGTGTCAAGGCCGCCTGAATATAATAATAAGACTTTATCCATGGGGAAATAATATTTTTTGCATATATGATATTTTTTATAAATATTTAGTATATTAGTAGTATTAATAATATAATATATGTTTTAATGTAAAATATTATATTATAATTACATATATCATACTATGTCAAGAATAGCCAGGGGGAATGTGGAAACTATGGTAAGGGATTATATCAAAAAAAATCCCGAGCTTATAATTTCCATGAGAATGGGAATATTGAATGTCAGCAAACTTTCAAGAAGGATAGCGCAGGAAGAGAAAGGTTATAACATAATTTCAATAAGATCGGCATTGAATAAGGTGTTTATGGAGAATTCCACTGCAGACACGGTTCATATTGACAGGCTCCTGTCTGAAAGCAAAATTACACTGCAGGATAAAATAATGGTTATTACAGTTGATAAGAAAATTGACAACCTGAATTTCCTTTCTGCAACTTATCTTACCGATTCAATAGTATATATCATTGATGAAACCAAGAATAAAAAATTGGATCTAGCTAAAAATGCTGTTATAGAAAGGAATGTGAGTTCATTGCATATATTTTCCTCAATGGAAATAGTAAAAACACCAGGGTTTGTCATGAAAATAAATGAAAGGCTCTTTTCCTACGAAATAAACGTTCTGCAGTTAATCTCATGTTCAAATGAAACCATAATTATAGTAAATAGAAAAGATGCAATAAGAGCCTATGAAGCTCTTATGAGTTAATAATTTTAAAAATAATTTATTCGTTGTTTACTTTTATTACACTCCACGGGCAGGCTGTAACACATGCCATGCAGAATATACATTCAGACTCCCTTACAGGGTTTGATTTGTCGGTTCTGTACTGGTCCCATTCCGGTGTTCCCTTTTCAACCTTCTTCTCGTTTCCGGTTCCAGAATTTCCCGGATTCAACTTCCATTCAAAGAGATCTACAGGGCAGACATCCATACATGCTCCATCGGCAATGCACCCGTCCCAATCAACGGCAACTGTTGTTCCATGGACACCTAATTTTGTCGGGTATGGTTTTCCGTTGTCATCCATTCTCTGCATGCCGCCTGCTCTCACCTTCAGACCATTTTCCTCTCCTGTTACAGGATAGTTTTTCTCATCGCTCAGAAAATTTTCATCTATGTGCTTTGGATCAAAATCCACATCTTCTCTCTGTACCACTAATGTCACCTTAAAGAGTAATGCTTTATCTATTTAAAATATTTTTCCTTTTCCATTAAGTCCAAAATCCATAATTTAGCAAATATTACACCTCTATTAAACAACTCCAGAAACTATTGTGGTTTAGAGCTGATTGATTAATTTATAAAAATATATAAACCTTTATTTAATAATGTAATTGTTATACATGGAAAGGAAAATAATAGACCGGAAATCACAGGGAGAATTTGTCTCCACTTTTCTGAGGCAGATAAAATTTAGGAGATCCGATTTCAGGACAATAAACCCACTAGGTGGATTCACATCACTTATTGATCTGGGGAATTTTGCAGTTTCTTTGAATAATGATGGTGTCGGCACAAAAACCATAATTGCTGCAGAGACAAACAGATACAATACAATAGGGATTGACTGCGTGGCAATGAACGTAAACGATGCTATCACAGTAGGTGCAGAACCAATAGCCATGCTTGATTATATATCTCTTAAGGAAATGGATAATGATATAGCCAGGCAGCTTGGAATTGGATTCAACGTTGGAGCTCAAATAGCCAATGTAAACATAGTTGGAGGAGAAACAGCCATAGTCCCAGATCTTGTAAAAAATATAGATATATCTGCAACATCACTCGGCCTGATACATAAGGACCAGATAATCACTGGAGAAAAAATATCTGACGGTGACCTGATATTCGCAATGAAGAGCAGCGGCCTGCATTCTAATGGTTACACAACGGTCAGGCAAATAATCAAAAATAACAATATTAACTATGATGAAAAGTTTCCCGGCGACAATAAAACAGTTGCAGATGTACTTCTTGAACCTACAAGAATATATGTAAGAGAGGTACTTGACGCTATGAGCCTTGTTCCCATTAAAGGCATGGCAAATATAACCGGTGGGGGAATAAAAAATGTCCCAAGGATGAAGGATATGAAATATGTTATAAACAATGCCTTTGATCCTGATAATGTATTCCTGCGCCTGATGGATTTGGGAAATCTATCATTCAATGAAATGTTTGAAATATTTAACATGGGCATGGGATATATTGTTATAATAGATCCTGAAAGTAAAACAGACTTTTTAAACACTGTAAGAAACCGTGTTCCAGTTAAAGAAATCGGGCATGTGGAGAACGGAAGCGGAATTGTAATACCTGAATATTCAGTGGAAATGCACGGATATTATTAATTTTTTTAGTTTTAAAATATACAATCAGCTTAAATTTTTTGTTATATTTACCTTAGTTATGAAAGTAGCATGCGTAGTAGACGATGAAAATATGTTGAGCCCGCTGGAATATGGCAATTCAATATTCCTTATTGACGATGAGACAAAGAAGATAGAAGAATACGAAAACCCTGGATTTGGAAGAACACATGGTGGAAGGGAGGTTGCCATGGCCGGAATTCTCTCACTAAAACCGGATGTTTTCATAGTGACCGAAAACTCACTTTGTCCTGGTTCATATAATATGTCCCTTGGAAAGGTAAAATATGCTGTTACAGAGGAAAAACCCATTTCTGATGTAATAAAAAATATTGAAGAACTTGAAAGCAAGGCTGTTGAAGAGTTAGAGCCAGTGCTTTACAGAGAACATTAAAAATAATTCTCTTATTTTTTATAAAATTTTTCTATAGCATCAAGCAGATTATTAAGTTCCATCATTGCCTGTGAACCATACATAAGTACAGTCACATAACCTGTTTCCATTAACTCTTTTTTTGTTGCTCCGGCATCCTTTGCTGCCTTCACATGATATGAAATGCACCATTCACATCTGGCTGCTATACTTAGTGCCAGCGCAATCAATTCTTTCTGCTTTACAGTAAGCACACCAGGCCCCATTGTGTTCTGCATGAGACCCATAAATGCATTCATGTATGCCTTGTTGTCGCCTGTTACTTCCTGCATTACTCTTCCAACTTCTTCTATTTTTTTCTCCGGGTTCATTTCAATCCCTCACCATATCTTACCATTTTAACCTTTTTTATGCTTATATTCATATTATTTTCTCCTCCTTTTATAACGACTGATTATACATGTCGCGCATGTTTATGACGGGAACCCTCAGATCCTGTCCAGTCATGCATGACTGTAGGTCCACATCGGGGTTGTTAGAAGGAGTTTTTAAACCATGCACACTGAGAGTTTCCTCTCTGTTTAATGCATGATCACAGTTGCCACGGACTTGTGGAGCATCCGCGGGTGTGTATGTATCTCTTTTGTCTAACTTCTGCTTTTCTTTCATGTTTTTCACTATATTTTTTAAAGCTCTCTAATCAACTCTTACGCTGTTCCTCACGGAACAGGCCCCCTGCGTGAGCCAGGAGTAGTTGACTTATTCCACACTCTTATATTTTAAATACCACGTCTTGCTGCCATTCTTCTCTCTTTTTATGGCTTCTTCCAGCGTTCCAGGTGCTGAAACTATTCCATCTCCACCTGGTTGCCAATTGACCGGGGTCGCAAGTTTTCTATTCCAGTTGACCTGAAGCGCCTTAACAGAACGCATAATTTCATCAATGTTTCTGCCCGTCTCTGCAGGGTAATATATCATTAACCTTACCACCATGTTTGGGTCTATAATGAATACGCCCCTTACAGTTGACCCTGTTTTTTCATCCATCAGGTTATACTCCCGGGCAACATCTTTGTTTATATCTGCTATTACCGGAAAAGGTATTTCCACCCCAAATTTTTCCCTTATGTCTTTCATCCACTGGATATGGCTATAGATGCTGTCAACACTCAATCCAATTAACTCAACATCCATCTTTTTAAATTCCTCATATCTCCTGGCAAATTCCATGAATTCTGTAGTGCACACTGGTGTAAAATCCGCCGGGTGTGAAAACAGTATGATCCACTTTCCCTTGTAACTCTCCAGGTCCAGTGGCCCCTTTGTTGTGTTAACAATGAAGCCAGGAGCTTTCTGCCCTAAATACACTGCCATATTATCACCTTCTCTGGACTATGGAAAAATTCTATAATACGATTGGTTAAGATGCAAAATTTGCACCATTATTCATTAATTGTGATGCAGTAAAACCTCTGCCTTGTGTCAGAAAGGCATACGTTTATTTCTATCAACCCCATCTGTTTTAATTTTTTTACAGAATATAGAACGGATCTCTTAGAAAGCCCAGTACTTTCTATGATCTGGCAGAGCCTTGCAATCTTTAATTGCCTCAGCGTAATTAATACCAGCCTTGTTGAAGGGGTTAGCATTTTAAGTCCCTGATCCATGGGGTTATAGCATTTATCCTCTTATTATATTTTTGTTAGGTGCAACGTTACTGATTTCTTAATTTATATAATAATATCATTAAATATGATGGAGGAAGATTACAGAAACGTTTCCTGTGGTGGAGATCCTTTCAACTTTCTTATGTCCACAATAAAATCCATCCAGTTGGACATTAAACTATCTGATTACGTGAAAGTTATGATTATGGAAGATAAATTTCCATACACTGATAAAATATTCGAGAAAATAGCAAATTACTGTCAGTTAGACCTTGTCAATATAGAGCGGATTAATAATGAAATACACTTGATATTAAAGAAATAGGTATATAATACAATATATTCAGATATTGATTCCGCTATTTCATTAAATAATTGGAAGTATCCTTTGAGATGCCTGATAATATTATAGATTACAGGATAGATAAGATAATAGTAACATACATGGAAAATATGCATTGCCGGCTTTTAAATATTACCTTTAATTACCTTTATAATGAATACGATGTTATAAATATTTAAACATATTATCATTTAACATACAAATTCTTGGGTTGTGGGCAATTTTAATATTTTTATAATTTTATACGCAAAAAATAGGTTATTTTATTCTTATATGGGCATATTTTTGATTAAGATTATCTTTATCAAAACGTTTATATTACAGTTTGTAATATCAATTATACCAATAAATGAATGCACTTATTAATTCAATAATTAATAGGGAAGGGCGAGGTTATTTAATAACCGATGATACCGGATAATTAAGAGATATAGATTGTGTATCATACAAACTACTTGGGGGATGGTTTTGGTTTGAGAACCGATGAAGGACGTGCCAAGCTGCGATATGCCTTGGGGAGGTGCATGGAGCCGTTGATCCAAGGATCTCCGAATGGGACTTCCTGTTTACACTCCGAAAGGAGAGGGAACCCCGGGAATTGAAACATCTTAGTACCGGGAGGAAGAGAAATCAATAGAGATACCGTGATTAAAGGCGATCGAAAGCGGTAGAGGGCAAACCGAATCTTTTCTGAAAAGAAATAGAGATGTGGAGTACGGATCTTTCTCAATGCCTACTTTAGGAATTTTAAAAAGTTGGAAAGCTTTACCAGAGAGGGTGATAGTCCCCTGAAAGTAACTAAAGCGGCTACGAGGAAAGATATCCTGAGTACCATGCGTCATTATTCGCGTGGGAATATGGGTGGCATGAACATCCAACCCTAAATATTACTCAAGTCCGATAGCAAAGAAGTACCGTGAGGGAAAACTGAAAAGCAACCCGGAAGGGCTGTAAAAAGAGCCTGAAACCAAGTAGTGAAAACTTTATAGGGCATTAAAGGAATGATCTCGAAAGAGTGACCGGTGTTCTATTGTCCGTGTTGAAGAACGGGCCAGGGAGTTGTGATGGATGGCGAGGCTAATTCTAAAAGAAGCAGCCGTAGCGAAAGCGATTACTCGCACAGCAATGGAGGAGTAACGTAATAAATGCGTTTAGTCATCTGTGGCAGACCCGAAGCCACTCGATCTATACCTGAGCAGGTTGAAGTTTAGCGAAAGCTAGATGGAGGACCGAACCAGTTCTGATGTGCAAATCGTTTGGATGACTTGGGTATAGGGGTTAAAGGCTAATCTAGAGTGGCAATAGCGGGTTCCCCCCAATACTACCCGCAGGTAGACCTTGGTGGAGATTTCTGGTGAGGTAGAGCGACCGATTGGGTGGCCAGCAGTAGAAATACTGCACCACTTTGTCAAACTCCGAACTTGCTAGAATCGTAGAGACCAGGTGCTAGGGCGTAGGGATAAGCTTTACGCCCGTGACGGAAACAACCGAGACTAATGTTAAGGTCTCTAAAATTGGCTAAGTGCGATTTAAAGAGGTTAATGACCAAAGACAGTGTGGAGGTTAGCTTAGAAGCAGCTATCCTTTAAAGAGTGCGTAACAGCTCACTCACCGAGGTTATTTGCCTCCAAGATGGAAGAGGCTAAAGCCAGTTACCGATACATTAGACCACCGAAAGGTGATGTGGTAGGGGGGCGTGCTATATGGATAGAAGTTTCTTCGAGAGGAGGGATGGACCGTATAGTATCGCGGATCCTGGTAAAAGTAGCAGAATAGAATGGTGAAAATCCATTCCGCCGAAAGGGCAAAGGTTCCTTGGCAATGTTCGTCAGCCGAGGGTTAGCCGATCCTAAGGTCACCCCTAACAGGAAGTGATCGAAAGGGAAGCTGGTTAATATTCCAGCGCCTCAGGTGTTTTGCCATATATATACGCTTTGGGATAGAAAGTGTATGCTTGTCTACGTATGGGTATTTATAAGTAAATGGAGAGTTGTAATGACGAGAAGTTTACAAAGTAATATCTGTTCCCGTATGGGAATTTTTTCAAGTCCCGGAGTCTATGAAAGATATATATGGGTCAAGCCTGAGTTCGTACCAAGAACCGACACAGGTGCCCCTAGATGAACAGTCTAAGGCGTTTGGGAATAATGGATGTGAGGGAACTCGGCCAAATAGTCCCGTATCTTAGGTAGAAGGGATGCCTATCCAGAAATAGGATAGGTCGCAGTGGCAAGGGGACCCCGACTGTTTACCAAAAACACAGACCGCTGCTAGTCCGTAAGGATGTGTATAGCGGCCGAAACCTGCCCAGTGTTGGTACCTGAAAGCTCTTTTCAAGGAGAAGAAGGGCCAATAAACGGCGGGGGTAACTATGACCCTCTCAAGGTAGCGTAATACCTAGCCGCTTAATTGGCGGCTCGCATGAAGGTTCAACGAGAGTCCCACTGTCCCCACATTCAGCCCCGTGAAATTAATGTACTGGTGCACAATCCAGTCTCTCCCACATGAAAGCGAAGTCCCCGTGGAGCTTTACTGCAGCCTGTGGCTGTGACGCGATTTTTAATGCGTAGGGTAGGAAGGAGTCGTAGATGTTTCGGTCGTGGCCGGAACGGAGGCAACGATGAAACACTTCCCTTTAAAAGTTGCGTCACTAACCTTTAAAAAAGGGACAACTATTGGTAGGCAGTTTGGGTGGGGCGCCACGCCTCTAAGAAGAAAACAGAGGTCTCCAATGGTTAGCTCAGAAGGGTCAGAAATCCTTCAAAGAGTATAAGGGTAAAAGCTAACTTGACTGTGTTTCAGCCAATAGGAAACGCAGATGCGAAAGCAGGGCCTAACGAACCACCTAGTACCCTCTTTATGAGGGCAGGTGATAAGAGAGAAGTTACCCCAGGGATAACTGAGTTGTCCTCGGTAAGAGTACACATCGACCCGAGGGTTTGCTACTTCGATGTCGTCTGTTCCTATCCTGGTGCTGCATAAGACACCAAGGGTGGGGCTGTTCGCCCATTAAAAGGGATCCTGAGATGGGTTCACTACGTCGCGAGACAGTAGGGTTGCTTCTCTGTGGGAGTGTTCAATGTCTGAAGGGAAGGAGCCTTTAGTACGAGAGGAACGGGGGTTCGTGACCTCTAGTTTATCGGTTGTCCGACAGGGCAGTTGCCGAGTAGCCACGTCATACGCGAATAAAAGCTGAAAGCATCTAAGCTTGAAGTCGTCCCTGAAAATAGACATTGTTTGAGACCACTCTTAAAAGAAGAGGTTGATAGAGTCGGGATATAAGTATCAAGCTTTTGCGAGGTATTAAGTCCACGACTACTAACTGGTCGAAAATCTACAATCTATAAATCAATTATCCGGTATTGCCATTTCATTGGTATTATTTTTATTCTTTATTTAATGTTTTTTTTACTGTACATTTTCATATTTAATTATAATTCGTTTTTTTCAGAACTTTAAAATTCCGTCTTTTAATAGCGGTAAATGTTTTAAGTGAATAAACAACAATTTGAGAATAATAATTAAATCAAAAATTATTTTTTAAGATTCTTTATCAGATTATCTGCTACACTATCAAAAAACTTCTTTATGTAATCATTGTTAGCCACTGCGGGAATTCCAGAATCTGAATCTTGAACTATTTCGGGCATTATCGGTATATTTCCGAGATAAGGTATGTTATAATCCTTTGCAATCTGTTCAGTTCCACCCTTCTTGAATATATCCGTTTCCTGGCCGCAATGTGGGCACACAAAACCACTCATATTTTCAATTATTCCAAGGACAGGCATGTTGACTTTTTTTGCGAAATTTATTGCCTTTTTCGCATCAAGCAAAGCTACCTCCTGTGGCGTTATTACAATAACTATCCCATCTGCATCCGGTATAAGTTGGCAGATACTTAACGGTTCATCTCCGGTTCCTGGAGGGAGATCGATGACCAAAAGATCCTTATTTTCCCATGATGTATCCTCAAGAAATTGCTGTACTGCCTTATGCCTTATGGCCCCCCTCCATACTACTGGAGTATCATGTGTGGGCAATGCCATTTCCATTGAGATTACATCCACATTATACTTTGTTTTTGCAGGTTCTATTTTGCCTTCCTCATTTCCAAAGGCTTTTTCCTCTTCTATCCCCAGCATTTTTGGGTCATCCGGGCCATTTATGTCGGCATCCAGTAAGCCTACCTTAAAATTTTTCTGTGCAAGGGTAACTGCTAGATTTGTTGCGATTGTTGATTTTCCCACCCCACCTTTTCCGCTCATAACCATTATAGTGTGTTTTACATTATATTTAATTGATTTTCCTGGCGTAAGTGAAGGTCTTGGTGGTGGCTCATTAATTTTTATTGTTCCAGCCATGTCCTTATATTTTATATTAATATATAATGTTACCCGCTTTTTATTCGATCATTCCTCCATTATAGAGATAATCTGGTTTCTGTATGGAAAAGATGGAAAGGCGCCATATCCTGTGGTGGACAGTGCACCTGCTATGTTGGCAAATTCCATGCTTTTGTCTATACTTTCAGTTCTGAGAAATTCAGACGCGAATGCTCCGTTAAAACAGTCACCAGCCCCGGTAGTGTCTACTGTTCCAACTTTATACGGCTTGAAATACTTTATATTACCTTCATAATTTATAAGGGAACCATTATCCCCCAGTTTTATGATTACATTGCTTTTATATTTCTCTAATATTATACGGGATGCCTTTTTAGCATCTTCCACATTTTTTATATTGCATCCAGCAAGAAGCTGTGCCTCGTTTTCATTTGGCGTTAAAATATCCGTATTCTCCAGTATATAACGGTCTTCATTGAATGGGCTTGGGTCTGTAATTATCATATTCCCATTTCCGGCAATATTACTTATGAAATCACGTATAGTTTTCAGCGGTATCTCCTGCTGAAACATCACAATGGAATTTTTTATATTAATGTCATGAAAATCATCATAGGCCATGCTCCCATTTGACCCGGGATATACAGTGATCATATTTTTTCCAGATGATTCAACATTAATCATTGCAATCCCTGTTTTATCTCCGTATGTTAAGGATAGATCTATATTCTCTTTTTTCAAATAGGTTGTTATCATCTCAGCAAAATAATCATTTCCAAGTTTTCCTATGAGCTGTGGTCGCACTCCGGTACGTGCAACAGCCACTGCCTGATTTGCCCCTTTCCCTCCGGGGTACATGTAATATTTATCGGCCTTTATAGTTTCACCGGTTACTGGTAATCTGGCTGAGGACAGAATAATATCCATATTTATGCTGCCGATGACTTTTATATGTTTCATCCAGGATTATATTAGTATAATTTAAATATTTACTGAATCATGGACTAGACAAACGAAAATATTTTTTATACTGTATACAATATACTTTAAATGTACGATGAAACATGTGTTTTCTGCAGGGAAATAGCAAATAAGGGAAATGCGGCATTTGTCTACGGAAATTCAAACATACTCGCATTTATGGATAATGCACCCATAGAAGAAGGCCATGTTCTTGTAATACCCAGAAACCATTATGAAAATATATATGATGTTGATAAGGATATATACCTTGAACTCCAGCTGGCAGTAAAACGTATAGCAATAGCCATAAGGGAAACGCTGAAAACAGATGGGCTCAATATAGGCCAGAACAATGGCAGGGTTGCAAATCAGATGGTAATGCATTATCATGTACATATAATACCCAGGTATTACAGGAAAAAGATAAACTGGGAAAGGGAAACTGCCCGTATTGATGACCTTGAAATCATTGCAACCAGGATTAGGGCAGGCATTAAAGAGGTAGAATTATGAAAAGTCTTGAGGAATTATATAATAGAGCATTGGAATTGAAGAATAAGGGCATGTCCGATAAGGAAATATCAACAGAGCTGCATCTTTCTGTAAATACTATAACATGGCTTCTGAGCAAGGATCTTAGGGGAAATCGGATTTCAGATACAAAGATCGGGTGGCGCAGCATAGGAGTATATGGAAACAGAATAGAGAAAATAGCCGAGATAATGGGAGATATAATAATGGAAGATGTATCCATGGATAATGTAACATCCATAATGGGAATAACCATAAACGGAATACCCTACGCAACGATGCTATCAGATCTACTGGAGAGAGAATTAATCGTATACAGGCCACACCCATCCAGGAAAGAAGGTATGTTCAGCAGCAACTTTGCCGGTGTAAAGGGTAAAAAAGTTGTCATAATAGATGATGTTATCAGTACTGGAGAAACAATGAAACGGACAATAGACGATGTACGGAGCCAGGGAGGAGAAGTGATACTATGCGTTGTTCTTGTTTCCAAAATAAGTTCAGATGAGATAAATAATGTTCCGGTCAGGTCACTTATCCGTGCTACTATGGTGGGATAGATATGTACTGGGCAGATGCCTTGGTTGAAAATCTGAAGGGAAAACAGCTTATCTCCACAGGAATATCACCATCTGGCCCGATTCACGTGGGCAATATGAGAGAAATACTCACTGGTGATATAATTTATAAAGCATCACTTGACAGAAAGTTGGAATCAAGATTCGTATACCTTTGCGATGATCTTGACCCCTTAAGAAAGGTCTATCCTTTTCTAGACAACAGCTATTCCCAATATGTAGGCATGCCACTCAGCTATATACCTGCTCCTGAAGGAAATGGGAAATATTCAGATTATTTCCTGAAACCTTTTCTTGAAACCCTTAAAAAAATAAATGTCAATGTGGAAGTTATAAGCACAACAGAATTATACAGGGATGGAAAGCTGGCAGAAGCAATTAACATAGCCATGGACAACAGAGAAGAAATCGCAAAAATAATGCACGATGTTGCCGGATCAGATCTTGGTCAGGATTGGTACCCCTATGAGCCAAGATGTTCAAAATGCGGCAAAATAAACTCATCTATTGTAACCAGATATGAGAACCCATATGCATATTATAAATGCAGTGCATGTGGCAACGAGGACAAAGCAGACATAAGGAAGGACGACGGTAAAATGCCATGGCGTGTTGAATGGCCCGCAAAATGGTTTGCACTTGGCGTTACCGTAGAACCATTCGGAAAAGACCATGCTGCCGCCGGAGGATCATACGATACTGGTAAGGAAATTGCTGATAAAGTATTCAAGATTACTCCTCCAGTACCATTGATGTATGAGAGAATACTATTGAAAGGCGTGGGTGTTATGCATTCTTCAACAGGTGTTGCAATAACAGCATCTGAGGTAACAACATTTGCGCCTCCGGAAATATTGAGATTCCTTATAGCCAAAAATGACCCCGGCAGGCATATAGACTTTGATCCAGGCATGGGGCTATTGAACCTCATAGATGACTATGAAAAAATGGAACGCGCATATTTCGGCATTGATGAATCAAACAATGAAAACTTCAAACGCATCTATGAAATGTCAAGAATAAAGGTACTGGATGCTCCAGAAAAAATAAATTTCAGGCATATAGTAACACTGGTGCAGATATATGGAAATGGTAAAAGCCTGCTTCCGGCCCTTAAAAGAAGCGGATACGAAAAAGATGAAATAGATGACTACCTTAAAAATGAGATTGTTATAGCAAAATACTGGCTGTCCAAATACGCTCCAGACAATATTAAATTTACACTCACGGATAAGCAATTCCTGCTTACGGATGATCAAAAGGCCATACTTGAGGAATTCCTCGATAAAATTGACGGTGTCGAGTGGACTTCAGATGGAATACACTCAACAATTTACAGTATAATAGGCGAGCGCAATCTTACTCCGAAGGATGTATTTACATTGTTTTACACGGTTTTCATTGATAAGGAGCGTGGACCCCGCCTTGGATACTTTTTGTCCAGTATGGACAGAAACTATGTGGTAAACAGGATAAAAAACCTTATCCAGCCGGACACTCCCGCATAAAGCGATATTCCAGGCATCCAAAATAATTTTGTATTTGCGCATCAATTTCTTAAAATTAATAAAAAAATCTCCAACTTTCAATGATACGAATCAATTGAATATCCTGTATAAATAAAATAAGAGTAATATAACAAATGTTGTACATAAAAAAGATAAGACAATATATTTTTTAGAGATAAATTTTATGTCTGTTATATTGTTGTTTTTTATTTCCTTATTTATACCAATATAACTCAATATCCCAAGCAATAATGACCCAATGCTCATTAATAACAGTAGATAATGTATTACACCTTTAGAAATGAAAAATAGGATTACCAAATACGAAATAATCAAAGGATATATTATATAAAGCATCTTTAATTTTAGTTTTAATTTTCTGTATACATTTTTATTTATAATTACCACCCTCCGAAACATGAGTGCAAAGCGGATATTTCAGCTACACCTCCTAAAAAGTCCATGGTTATCATATATCCAATATAAACTGATAAACTTCCACTTTCAGGTGCAAAAAATATTGCTGCACCCCACGTAACAAAGAAGCTATTGCCGAAACAGCACACCACCAATTTGCATCTATTATAATTCCATTGCTTTCACCTATGCTAACATTTCTAATTCCATTATTCGTTGATTTCAACATACTGTTCATTGCCGATGCAATATATGAATATTCTATGCCAAACCTATCTAATGTCTTATTACTGGAATACATATAGTTAAATGATATTAATTTTATACTATTTATTAATTTTTCCATTATATTGCTGTATGTACCCTTATTATCCAGTGTAAATTCATTCCCCAGTAATATTTTAGATGAATTTACAGGAACCGGTTCTCCCTAATATTGTAATTTATTATACCCATACATATTGATTATGATCATGTGGATAAAATTTCGATTTTAAATATAGTAAATTACGCGTCAAATGGATATATCACTGAAGACCACGTTGAAAAGAATGCTGCCTGTATCGGCACTAAAAAACCCAATTATTTATGAATAAAAAAGATGTTATTAGAAAAATCTCAACATTTAAACGTTTCACTTTCTACTCTTTATAAGGATTTTATGCTTTTTAAAAAATAAGTATAAAGTACCATATATCGCTACAATTAAAATGAAGACATATAAAATTAAAAGATATTTAAAAATTGGCTGATTTTTTGCTAGACCATGAATGGATACTATAATTCCGAGAATCGACTCAAAATAAAACGAAGTTATAACGATTAATATTATATAATTATAAACTTTATTTTTATTCATTATATTTCTCACCTCAATTAAACCAGGGATTCCCTAATGGCCAATGACAACTGTATCCCATGGCAGTCCATCCCCCTATTACCCCAATCACGGAAACAACCAAAAAGAAAATAGGCAATGCAAGACCACCTGTGGCTGCTACCAACGCTGCAGCCGAACCAATTAAACCAATAACAGATACTATTTCAAGCAACACACTTAAATCGCAAATGTAACTCCAGTCTATAAGTATACTAACAGTTTTATCTATGTTAACATTTTTAATCTCATTATTCGTTGATTTTAACATATTACCCATTGCCGTTGCAATATATGAATATTCTATGCCAAACCTATTTAATGTCTTATTACTGGAATACATATAGTTAAATGATATTAATTTTATACTATTTATTAATTTTTCCATTACATTGCCGTATGTACCCTTATTATCCAGTGTAAATTCATTTCCCAATAATATTTTAGATGAATTTATAGGAACTATATTGGCATAGACATATGATATATTCCCATTGCCATTTCTGTATATTATATCCCCTATCTCCACCTTATAATGCTTGAATGTATCTGTATATGCAATTGTATACTTTACATTAGAATTATTATAATATTGCAATAAATAATTTGTACTGTTTGTTGCTATGTAATCGTACTTATAGGAAGTTGTATTATTATCATTATTTTTAACATCCCTATTTTCATAACTGTACACACTGTTTATTGATGTCTTATTTATATTGCTGGTTGATATGTAATTACTGGATATGTTATAATTGTGCATGAATGTAATATTCCCAATTTTTACATTATTGCTGCTATCAGCACTATTTTGCATATTATTATTTTTATCACTATAAACAGAATCTGAAAATGCCATCATTATAAACAAAGCTACTATGGCTACAGATATCAACATTATATATCTCTGTTTCATAATATATATATATATATATATATATATATATATATATTATATTTTATTTAAATATTTCCATTCGATTAAATATACTATTTCACTATGTAGAAATTATCTTGCAATTCTTTTATAATAAAATCTACTCACATGATAAATCTGTTTCCCTTATATTCATAGTATGATACCTGAAGCACATAAATCTCAATTACGCAGCAAGGGGAAAGAGTGTAACATCTAAAATAGAATGTAAATCAGAGATCTCTGACCTCATAGGTAAAACAATGGATATGGAAAGTATGATTAAAGATTAGTGTACCCACACCATAGTATTTGGAAAACATTGAAAAATGGTACTCCCAAGTCAATGAAAATAAAATAGGTGTAAAGTCACGGAACCATAAGTAACGGAATTCTAAAACGGGAAAATTTATTACTTTAATGAAATTGCATATGCAATGATAGTTGTAAATCCTGCCCCTCTTGACACTTCCTATGTACCTGAGAAATTATTTTTCAGGGATGATAAAATAGCTACTATCCAGTCCACTGTTATTGACCCATCAGCAAGTGGAATAACAAACAATATCATAATTCATGGAGATTCCGGCACTGGCAAAACCTCTACTGTGAAATTTCTCATGCGGGACAACAAATCCATTATTTACGAAAATGCACTGTCATTCAGAAATGTAAAAAATTTGCTGGAACATGTTATTTCAAGATTGGGGAGGCCGGTGTCATATCGCGGGCTTTCATACTCAGATATTTTTTCCACCCTTAATTCCCTAATATCTTTCCGTGGAAATATAATTCTTGTAATAGATGAAGCCACTGGGATACTAAAAGGTGATTCCACAGGATTGTACAACCTGTTTAGGGCATCCGAAATCTACGGGACTGAATTAAGCACTATCCTGATATCCATGGAGAGCCCATTTATGTATATGGAAAGGAAATATGGAACAATAGTGGAGCTCAAATTCAATAAATACAGCAGCGATGAAATAAACCGCATTATAACTGACCGGGCATCTATGGCTCTTGATCCTGGCACATGCCCAGATTCCATACTCCAGTATATATCTGAAATCTCCGGTCAGTTCGGTAGTGCCAGATTCGCCATAGAACTCCTGCAAAAAGCGGCATACATGGCAGAATACCGGCTTTCAAAAACAATAGAAAATGATGATGTGCGATCTGCTGTATCACTTATAAATCCATATATAACAGAAAGCAAACTCTCACTTCTGGATAAGAGTGAGCTTGTTGTACTCCTTGCAATATGTTCCCTCCTTTCGGATTCTCTTTCAGTTGATGTGCACTCAATAGAAAAAGAGGTTGAGCTTGAAGGAGAAGAATATGGTGTTGAACTCAAACGAACAGAAATATACAAAATAATCCGCAAGCTTGAAGGCATGGATATTATATCATCATCCCTAAGGAGTAGCGGAAACAGGTCCAGCGTATCAAAACTCATATCCATAAATGATGTGCCTGTTTCCATACTTTCAATAAAGATACGGGATCTTATTCCCAGACTCTGAAATAATAAAATCAAAGGGTTTAAACGACCTTTTCAAAAGCTTTGTATAATATTCTCTGTCAAAAAATTCTGAACCATTTTTTACAATGTTGTGTGCTTTATCCATTACAATTCCTGAAATAACCATTCCCGGATATATTTTATTTTTCCTGTCAATGTTTTTCAGTAGATAATATGTAATATTTTTGGATTTATATTCGTCAATATGCCTGTTGATGCCCAATTCTATCCTAAAATCTTCAATATCAAAATTTTCAAGTTTCATATAATGCTTTTTCAGGTTCTCCAGATTTTCTTTTCTTGATGGCAATTCATCAAAATTACAATTAAGGATGTCAAGAGCTTCCTGCTGAAATTTCTTTATTATTGGTGGAGCATCCCTTCTTCTGAGTTCTATACCCCTTACCTTAAAACTTCCATCTTTTTTCAATCCTATATATCTGTTTGCAGACCCAATGCCATTGTTCTGGGGCAGAAAAGCAATCCATATGTAGCTGGAATCCAGGACTATATGTATTCCTGTTTTTTCATATATCTCCTTCAATGTTTTCACTATATTGCCGTTTCCCGAAAGCCAGAGGGAGTCCACAACTCCATGCATAACTGTAAATCCATTGTTTTCTGATATTCTCATAGCCTCTCTTATTATTTCCCTTCCTATACCTGTTATTTTTTCATGTGCATCTATCCTTCCAAATTTAGCATTTTTATACCCTGTATATCCGAACGAGTTAAGAAGAAGCGTTTTTAATGTCTTATTTCTATTTTCGTAAATCTCTAATCTGTTAGCCATCGCTTTGTACAAAAGCCTTCTGTCCAGTAATTCTCTAAGAAACATAGATAGAAATGCTGTATTTCCTCCTGAAATATTCTCTGGAGATATTCCATACTCCACAATTATTCCCGGATACATTGATGAGAAATCAATTTCGTATACATTGGTATAAACTCCTGGATCTGGATTAAAAACTACGCCACCTCTATCAGCACTGAAAAACTTCAGGGGGTTTTTAGGAATTTCATAATCATCCTTTCTGAGAGGCACAAGTATTTTTCTTTTCAATGCTTCTTTTTCCTCAACAGCAGATACAACTGTTCCAGGTGTTATATAAGAAACCGTTTCAATCGGGAGTGAGGAAACTCTGGATAGTTCAATTAAACCTGTAAGGCCTGCATCATTATACACAAATGAATTTGAATTTATACATATTTTATTTTTTATTTTAACGTTCATTGGCATGTATGAATGCCTTCCATAGGATTCAAAAGTCTTTTCTCTATAAAATTTACTGCTAATATAATAACCATGTTTTTCCATTTCCTCAATCAATATATTGAATTCATTGCTATAATTCCGGTATACTATAATGGTATTCTCTTCTATTGCCCTGTAAACTTCCTCATATATATTGCTGGAATATTTGTGGCCATTTATAACAGCATATTTTATTCTTCCACCAGCAGAAAATGGCTCTATTTTTGCAGTGGGCAAATTTATATCCCCTTCATATGGATTATTGATGTTGTAGAATTCAAGCCTCCTGCTTACCATGAACCTTAAAATGCTGTTTATATCAGCATTATAAATTTTCAGTCTGTAACCAAAGGATCTTTCGATTCTAGATGCAATATCCATGGACTTCGATGGCCTGAGATATATCTGAATGCCCCTGTGAAATCCGTAAATATCGGTCATTGAAGTATAGCGATAAATGTAATTAGTAGCGTCCAGGCTCCTCTCAAGCATGGATAAATTATATGCATCACCTGCAACAAATATCCATGTCCTGTTATTAAAATACTTTTTAACTATATTTCCGGATTTATAGATCCACAGTTCTATCAAATCAGAACCAGTGGCGTTTATTATTGTCTCCATATTCATCTATTTTCTTATACAATTCCACAATAATGGCAGCGAAAAACTGATTAAAGTTAGAGATTTCATTTGAGTGTTTCTCTGCCATTGAAAGAATGGTTTTCAGTACTTCAATATCTCCCTTTTTCATATATGTATGCATGGAGAGTATCTCTTCCTCCATTGATTTTACATATTCCCTGGGCGACTGTGTGTTTCTTCCCATTTTTATCACCCCATAAATGCCTCATTTACCGTTTTATAACCTACAATTTCGAATATTATCATATTGCCATTGTATGCTGCCTGCTCCATTATAAAACTTAATTCATCGATCACTATAAGGCTCCAGGAGTCAAAAACAGAGGAGGAAATCAATATAAGATACCTTTCAATGCCTCCATCTATTATTATGCGTTCCAGTTGATAAGGAGTCAGAATTCTCTGTATTTTTATATCATAATGCATGATATTCCTTCCTAATCGTATCCCATCGGATATCAAAAGTTTTGTGGACTTATATTTTGCTATTTCGGATGATATATCAACATTTTCTATCTCTATTATCCTGAAATACTTCATAAAATTAAAATGATAATGTTAAGAAAATAGTTTTGTCATTGAGGAAAAAATGAGAAAATGAGGTTAATAATTTTATTTTATAGTGGCTTTCTTGATCACAACCTTTTCAAGAGGCCTGTCGTTCCTGTCCCTCTTCACTTTGCTTATTTTATCTGCCACATCAAGTCCCTTTCACAACCTTTCCGAATACAGGATGCATTTTGTCAAGATAGTTGTTGTTCACCACATTTATGAAAAATTGTGACCCTCCAGTGTTCGGGCCTGCATTTGCCATAGCTATAGTTCCTCTGTCATTTCTGTTGTTTTTTGTGAACTCATCCTTTATTTTATAACCCGGGCCACCCATTCCAGTTCCTGTGGGATCACCACCCTGTATCATGAAATCAGGTATAACCCGGTGAAATATAGTATTATTATAGAATCCCTGTTCAATAAGTTTTCTGAAATTGCCTGCTGTAATTGGCATATCCTTCTCAAATAGTTCAATTTCAATATTCCCTATACTGGTTTCCAGCTCTGCTATTGCCATATGCTCTGATAATATCTATAATTATATACTTTTCCACGCAGACGCCATAGTATGGTGTAATTATGTAACTATTAATAGAATTATATACACATAAAGAAAAAAGCAAAAATTACCATAGAAATTATTATACAATGTGCTTATTATAAGGAAATAATCATAAGTTAAAAATTATAGTATTTAAATATTCGTCAATAATATAAGATAAATTTAAATAATATAATATGATATTACCCTATGCAGAATGATAATATTTACGCAGCCATAGATAATGCAAAGGTTGGTAAGTTCCAAAGAAGACTGGCTGTAACTGCTGCACTTGGGCCATTTACAGATGCATTTAATGAATTTGGTGCATCAATATCGCTGATTGCGGTAGGCATACTATTCCATCTGCCCCCTGTACTTGTTGCGGTAGCCACAGCTGCCTACTGGGTAGGTGTGGCAGGCGGTGCAATATTCGGCGGAATAGCATCAGATGCAATAGGGCGGAAACAGATATTTTTATATGATACAATAGGGATGGCAGTTTTCGCAGTTCTCAGTGCAATATCCACTGGTTATATAACATATTTCCTAACAAGGCTTGCACTTGGAATATTTATAGGAATGGATTATGCAGCTGCAGTGCCACTTCTTTCAGAATATTCCCCATCCCATAGAAGAGGTGGGCTCCTATCAACAGAAAAACTATTTTTTATGTTTGGAACAATAGCGACTGTGGTAATAGGTATGGGATTCACATATTATGTGGGAGTACTTCTTGCATGGAGATATGATTTCCTTATAGCTGCAGTACCCGCAATAATATTATTTGGATTAAGGTTTGAGATGCCAGCATCACTGAGATGGGCTAAAGCTTCAGGAAGGAAAGACCTTATACCAAAAATACTTAAGAAGCTGCATAAGGAGGGCATAGACATAGATCCCGAAACAATAATAGTAGATAAACCACAGACAATCAGGGAAAATATGCACGAATTTTTTAATTCAAAGAACAGGAAAACGGTTGCATACATATTCTGGATAGGGGCTGCATATGCCCTAACAGTTAACCTTGTGAGCGTATATGCAACTACAGTCCTGACAGGCCTTGGAGCCTCATCATTCTTTGCCGAAGAAGGGGCACTTATAATAGATATAATAGGAACATTTGGTGTTGTATTGACACTTATTGTAGTGGACAGGATAGGAAGAAGATTAATGGGACTTTTCGGTTTCGTTCTTGGCGCCATACCACTGGCTGTGCTAATATTCGCTGATGTATACCATGCAATGACAATTCCCCTTGTAATATCTATGTTTGGCCTATTCTTTTTCATAAATGTGGGGCTGGTTGGGACTCTTCAGTACCTCCCTGCAGCAGAGGTTTCCACAACAAAATCCAGAGGTCTGGCAGTTGGCTGGGAAAAACTATTTGAGTTTGGGCTTGCATTGCCGGCACTGACATTATATGCGTATATAGGGCTGTTCTATTCCTTCATATACGATACCATAATGGTGGTAATAGGCGGAATAGTTCTTTATCTACTGTCATTTGAAACAAAGGACAAAACACTTGAAATCAACGCCATGCATGGAACAAAGAAACCCGGATCCGGATCTGAAAAACAATCTCCAGGATCGGCGCAGGAACACCGGGAATCTGATTAATTTTTATTTTTAACAATTTTTAAATATATATTTGATATTTTAAGGAATGAAAGCTGGATTTCTGGAAAAATTAAATTCTGAAATAGTTTTAAGAGATTATGAACTACCAGACCCCGGAATAACGAGGTAACAATAGAACAAAAATATACCGGTGTTTGTTTTAGAGATATACTTACACAGGAAGGATTCTTTCCAAGAGTTTCACTTCCCATAATACCCGGCCATGAAATAGGCGGAACAATAATAAAAAAAGGCAGGAATGTCAGGGGCTTCAGCATAGGCGATAAAGTGTCAAGCCTTATATACATACCATGCGGAAAATGCGAATTCTGCCTTTCAGGTAATGAAAATTTGTGTCCCAATAAAATTGCTTATGGGGAGGGAATAAACGGCGGCTATTCAAAATATGTAAATGCCAATGCAAGGTCTCTTGTAAAGGTACCGGAAGGAGTTCCGGATGAAATAATCCCTATTGCTGCATGTGTCATAGCAATGCTTTACCACGCAATAGCAAGAGTAGGCAAAATCAAAAAGGGAGACCATGTTCTTATTACCGGAGCTGGAGGAGGTGTAGGTGTACACGCTGTTCAGATGGTAAAGGCGCTGGGAGGACATCCAATTGCAGAAACAAGTTCAAAGTGGAAGGAGGAAGAACTTTATAAGCTTGGTGCGGAATATATTGTTTCACCGGACAGGGAATATAACAAAGACGTTAAAGATATAACCGGTCAGGGGGCAGATATTGTGCTGGAGGATGTGGGTATTGCAACATTTTCAAAAAGCCTGAGAAGCCTGAAGACCGGTGGGAGGCTGGTAGTAATAGGAAATTTGAAACCGGAGCCTGTTGAACTTCCACTTGGTCTAATTATTCTAAAGGGCATCAGTATAAAAGGCAGTATCAGCTCCACGAAAGAAGACCTCAAGAAAGCACTTGAACTGTCCAAATCACTGATATTACCCGTAATAGGTGGAAAAATACAGCTTTCTGACATAAACAAAGGCTATAAGGATATGCTTGACAGGAATGTATTCGGCAGATTATTAATACAGTATAAGTGACCTCCTTCCCAGATTTTGCAGGGAGCTTCCCACTTCAAAGGTTGCTGGCGGAATCTTCATGGAGCTGTATTTAACTTCGTTCGAAGTGGCTATCATTCATCAATGTTAAAATTTAAATAAACAAAAACCTTTTTTAAAAGTTATTGATAAAGTATAGATAATAAAATGTATATTGTTCCCTCATCTACCGCTTATAACGTATCAAGGAAACTGGCAAGCATTTTTTCATGCAATGTTTCCGGGGTTGTCAGGAAACGATTTCCGGACAATGAAATGTATCTGAAGATAATTGACGATGTTAATGGAGAGGATGTACTTCTTGTGGGAAACACAAGAAGTGATTCTGATATTGTTGAATATCTTCTGCTTCTGGATGCCATCAAGGAGGAAGACCCTAAAAGCATTACCGCAGTTGTTCCATTCTTTGGATATGCAAGGCAGCATATGAGGTATAATAATGGTGAACCCGTATCATCAAAGGTCTTTACAAAGGCAATAAATCAGTATGCCGACAGAATTATCACTGTGGAACTCCATAATGAACAAACCCTTGATTATTCTGATATACCATTTACAAATATAAAAATCATAAACCCAATATATAACTACTTCAAGAATAAAAATATAGATTTTGTCATGTCACCGGATGATGGCGGTTATGAACGTGTTAAATTAATGGCTGCAAAACTGGGTATTCCGGCATATTATATTGATAAAAAAAGAATAGATTCTACTACAGTAAAGATGATACTTCCGGAAGAGGATTACAGGGATAAGAATATACTCCTGCTCGATGATATCATTTCAACTGGCGGCACAATAATGAAAGCATCCAATATGCTGAGAAGGAGTGGTGCCAAAAATATATATGCATGCGCTATACACGGCGTATTTGCCAATAACAGCAATGAAAAAATTGAAAAATACGTGAACGAGCTTGCCGTAACTGACACAATAGAGACAAAATACAGCAATATAACGGTTGCCGATGAAATTGCCGCATCGTTGAAAAGCAAGATAAGCATATGAAAAGCGGACTCAGGATCCTTGGGCTGGACGATGGCCCATTCAAAAGGGATTCTGATACAAAAACTGTTCTAGTAGGAGTTTTAATGAGGGTAAATTCCTATGTGGAAGGAATTTCAGTCAGGAATATAACAGTTGATGGCATAGATTCCACTGAAACAATATTATCAATGGTCTATGGGCGTTTCAGGGAAGATATAGATTTTATCATGTCCAACGGCATTACATTTGCCGGATTCAATATCATGGATATTTCAACGATAAACCAGGCAACAGGAATCCCAATAATTTCTATAACAAGGAAAAAGCCAGATATGGATTCCATGTTTTCTGCATTGGAATTGCATTTTTCTGATTATGCTGAGAGAATAGAAATATTAAAAAAGACTTCAGTAAATGAAATTGGATATGATGGAAAAAAATTGTATATAAATTGTTCTGGCATATCGCAGAATGAAGCCATTTACCTGATAAAAAAGACTACTGTGATGGGAAATATACCAGAACCTATAAGAATGGCACATCTGATAGCCACCGCAATTATAAATGGAGAAAGCCATGGAAAAACATAAAATTGATAAAAAAAATATACCATAAAATTTAAAAAATTATTTGCTGCCAGCCACAACAACATCTTTCATTTCATTTGTTTCATTAGAAGAATCCTCAAGGGCACCCTTTGTTTCTGGTATGAATACTAGTGTGACAACGGCTGAAATCATTGCAAGCGCGGCAAGATAGTAAAAGGCATATACTTCACCTACAGTTAGAAACAGTACAGGGAAAACAAATGTGGCAATTGCTGCACCGGTTCTGCCGGCAGATACTGTGTAAGATTGTATCTGCGATCTTATCTTCGCCGGTGCAAGTTCAACGCCATATAACCCGGAAGCTGTTATTGATCCCGGACCTGCCTGGTTGAAGAAGTTCATCCCTATTCCGTAAACCAACATTCCCGCTATTGGGAGTGCAGCTACAATTCCCAGTCCACTTATTTCCTCAAATATCAACAGGAATATGCCCATGCCCATAAAACCGGCTATCTGAAGGAATTTCCTTCCCTTCCTGTCAATGAGCGCCAGCATGACTATTCCTCCTACTATGGTAAATACCTCCATTAAATATGTCCAGGCATCAGGGGATAATCCCATTTTTTTCGCAATCAGGGTAGGGCCAAATAATATGCCTGCATAGGCTACCTGGTCATAAAAGAACCATAATAACATTGCCGCAATATATTGCCTTTTGTATTTATGGAAATAATACTTAAAATTGTGCTTATCCTGTATATCTCCCTGAATTCTTACACTCTTGTGTGCAATATAGTTTACTTCCTGCTCGAAAGTTTTTTTGTCCCCAGCTATTCTGGCAATAAATCTTGGCGTTTCTGGCATTTCTTCTCAAATATACTACAGCAAGCGCCGGTATTGCACCAGCTGCCAGGACAATTCTCCATAATATTGCGTCAGAAACACCCAGTATAGGGCCGAAAACCATGAATGTAAAGGCAGCCGTCAAGGCTCCGAACCCCCACATCATTCCGAATCCAAAACCCATGGCCTTGCCCCGGTCCTTTGCATTGGAGTGTTCTCCCATTATTATAGGAGACATAACATAATCAGCTCCAACCCCTATTCCCAGGATAAGCCTTATTATTATGAGAACCCATACATTTACTGCAAATATCTGCATCAATGCACCAACACCAAGTATTAGGACATCAACACCATAGAATTTCACTCTTCCTCTTCTCGCGAGCTCTCCAAAAACTAAAGCACCTGCTGCAGCACCAATAAGTGCGGTACCAGCTACAAGGCTTGTTATTAACACATAGCCCGGGGTGCTGGATGTAATGCCATATGATGATAGTATAATGAGAAGAACTATTCCCACAGAGGACAAATCGTAGCCGTCAGTGAATACTCCCATGCCTGTGGTTAGTATTGATCGGGCATGAAACCATCCAAATTTTTGTTTATCTAAATCGTCAAATATATCCGCCATTAACCTCAATTATTAATATAATCTGAAAATATATATAATTACCCCATATAGTATATATTTTCATATGTGTTATATATATTTATTATATTAATTTCGAATTGCAGAATTTAAATTCCGCTGTGGGCATGCCTTCCACATCATTTTTTATTTTATATAGATGCCCCCCATTTCCCTTTTCATCCATAGCCGTTGTAATATACAGTGTTTTCATATCATCACCTCCGAATACACAGGAGTCTACGTTTTTTGCCCCCACGTAAATTTTTCTCAGAACCTTTCCAGAACCATCAAAAACAACTACGCATGATCCTCCATGGAAGGCCACATATAAATTTCCAAGGGAATCTATAGTCATACCATCTGGGACTCCCATAAATGAAGAAACATCTATGCTTTTCCTTTCACCAATAATAGAGGAATTACCTGCATCATAGTCAAAAACCCTTATTTTTCTTGTTGGGGAGTCTATATAATACATAATTTTTTTATCCGCATCCCAAATTGTTCCATTGGATATTGTTATGTCATCCAGAACTCTGTTAACTTGGTCATCGAGTCTGTATAAAGATCCTAATGGTTCCTTTTCATTCATGTCCATAGTACCCGCAAAAAGCACGCCTTTCATATCGCATTTTCCATCATTAAACCTGATATCTGGTTCGAATTCCATGTCAAAAAGCATTTTAACTTCATCGTTTTTGAATATCAGGTGTTTTATGGAATCCTTAGTTGCAAACACTAACCCATCATTGCATGGGACTATGAATGGGATCATACTGTCGCTATGCAGTACCTTTATATTTCCATCATATGAGTATATTTTTCCCTCTAAAATATCGACATAATACAATACACCATCTTTCCATACAGGTGATTCGCCCAGTTTTGACTGAGGTGATTCACTCACTATCTTAGCTTTCATCATGTAAGTATTATTACCTTTATATTATATATTTCTGGCGTGAATGGTTGTAACTTATACAAAAATTTTTATTGATTTTCATGTAATAAATATTCCCATAAAGATTATAATCCTCATAATTATTAATAATCATGTGGGAAACTCTGTTTAAAGGCAAGGAACTCGATGACAACACGATTAGGGATGTTACAGTAGGTGGCGTTCCATTGCTTGTTGCAAAGGTAAATGGTAAAATATACGTTAGTGACCTTTACTGCACACATGAGCAAACCTCTCTCTCCGAAGGCTTCATAGAGGGGTGCAATATTGTCTGTTCAGCACATTTTGCATCTTTTAACCTGAAAGATGGAAAGGTAGTTTCAGGTCCGGAAGGTGAAAGCGGCCCAATAAAGAATCTAAATGTATACAATACAAAAGTTGAAGATGGGATGATAATGGTGGAACTTTGATGAAGATAATGGTTTTGGTCAAACAGATACCAGATGTTAATGCAATAAAATTCGATGAAAAAACGAAGAGAATAATAAGAACTGGTGTGAAGCTATTATTCAATTCCTATGATAAAAAGGCAGTTGAAGCCGCAGTAAGGCTGTCTGAGAAATATAAATGTGAAACATATGTGGTTTCTATGGGCCCAGTAGATGCATCGGATATACTAAACGACTCAATGAAGATGGGCATAAACCATGCCATATTGTTGAACGACCGTAATTTTGCAGGTGCAGACACATACGTGACATCACGTATACTCTCATCACTAATTATGCATATAAATCCTGATATAGTTTTATCGGGGAAATCATCACTGGATGGTGAAACATCCCAGGTACCACCTGAAACTGCAGAAATGGCTGGCTATAACTTTGTTTCAAACGTATCCTCAATAGAAATAATGGAAAACAGCGTGATAGTGTCAAGGGATGAAGATAACGGACTGAGAAAACTGGAAGTTTCATTACCTGCATTATTCTCTGTTAGTGAGAAAATCAACAGGGCCCGGCAAATAGATCCATATGCAAAAGTTGAAAATATAACTATATACGATTCTGGGTTCACTACATGGAAAGGAAGCGACTCACCAACTGAGGTTATCGATACATTTTCCATGAACGGTACAAGAAATAATAAACTTATCACATTTCAGGAACTTTTGCGAATAATGAACGAATCTAGAAAGCCTGTACAGGAAGAAGAACACTTAACTCTTGGCAATCCGGCCACAGAGAAAATCTTTCTGGGACTGGCTGTGGATGATCCCCGGATATCCCTTGAAATTTCTTCTAAAATAGCGGAAATTGGAGGTCATAGAATAATAATCATCGGAAATATTGCCCCTTCCCGCCTGGCTGGAATGGCATGCCATAAATATATATTCCTGGAAAATTCCGACAATGTTTCATTCTCAGAATATGTGGAGAATTTTATAAGAAAAAATAAGGTCAGCCACGTTCTTGCCCCCTCCAATCTTAATGGCAGGGATATATCATCGCATATTGCGGCATCCATGGGTCTCGGACTTACCGCCGATTGTGTGGACATAAAATTTGAGAATGGCAAGATGATCCAGTATAAGCCATCCTTTGGCGGCGGCATAATAGCAGTTATAAAATCGAAAACAGTACCGGATATGGCAACTGTGAGAAAGGGCATGTTCAAAATTAAATTCACCAGTAAATCATACGAAGTGCAGAATGTAAGGTTGGAAAAAAGCAAGTATTTCCAGGAACTTGAAACCATTCCCATTGATAATAGGATGCACATGCTGGATACTCCCATTATATTTGGAATTGGCACTGGGGTACATATAAACGACATATCAGCAATTCTTGAAATCGCCGGAAAGATAAATGCTTCTGTGGGAGCAACAAGAAGGGTTGTAGACATGGAAAGAATTCCAAGGCAATTCCAGATAGGTATCACCGGCATGTCAATATCGCCTGAGTTATACATTGCTATTGGTCTATCTGGTTCGGATAACCATACTGTGGGCATTAGATATGCAGATAAAATAATAGCTGTCAACAGGGATCCTGAAGCCAATATATTCAAGCATTCGGATTTCGGCATGGTTATGGATTCACACGAATTCATAGAAAAACTCTATGACTATGTTAATAGATAAACCAGATATTTATAAATCAAAGATATGCACAGTATGATTTTCCCGTATCCCGCGCCGCCAAATTCTCCCTATAAAATGAAAAATGTGGAAACAATAATTTACCACTGGAGTATCAACCATAATGGATATGCATAATGTCACCGTAAATTTTCCAAAAAATATAGTACTGGAGGACGGGAGAAATATACATATTGAAACAGACAAAATTTCTGATGAATCATTATTTTCACTGCTTTTTCCAGAAAAATCAACGGATCGCATTGCCATAAATCTCATAAAAAACGGCTTTCATGATGCAACACCAAGTTTTTTCAAGGGTGAAAAATACAGTATGGCCAGGGAATTAACGTTCCCATGGGAATTACATATAAGGTTATTCAATTATGGGAAACAGTATGGAAAGATGTTTGCACATGTAGAGATTTCAAGAAAATATTTCGAACATCTTTTTATAATTCAACCCTCAGTATTTGATCCCTTTGAGTTTTACAAAGGAATATACAAAAAATTTATCGTAATGCATGAGCCATCAGGAAAGACCGTTAAAGAATTCAGAAGCAATTATAAAGTTACACTTATACCTCCAGAAGATCTTATAGAATGGATGCCTGTTGTTTTAAATCTATATAATAATTTCTCTGTTTATAAGGACAAGATCAGGGAAATTATAGACGTCATAGATTATGAACTGCACCGCAGATAACCTATTTTTTTGAATAGCGTTTTACTTCATGTCCACACACAGGGCATATTTTACGATATTCATTGTATATTTTATGGCACCCGGTGCATCTGTATTTCCATATTATATTCTTTTTTATTCCTGAAATTCCTCCTTCTGTGTATTCAATTCCACAGTACCTTGCAACATTTTGTATTGCATAATCATCTGTTATTATTATGCCATTGAGTTCAATGGCAAGTGCAATGACATCAATGTCCGTAGAACTTAGTACATGATAGTCACCGGTTTTTAATGCTGCTTCACCTGCCATTTTTATATATTCAGGATCTGGGCTGCACGTTTTAATGTCTGCCACTTCAAGAATTTTTTCAAGAGACCCACTTCTTATCTCTTTTATTACTGAATCTGGGTATATATAATCATTTTCCCATATGTTTAATTTGCCGGATAATATTGCCGAAGTGTCTATAATATATTTTTTCTTTTCACCCACATTACAAAATATTCTTTATAGTAATAAAACTACCTGAATTTATTATAAAACAATTTCTGTTTTTAACAGTTTATTTTAGTTAAGCAGCAATTTTCAATATATGCTGTTGTTCTACATAATCGTACTTATCATAGGGATTGCAGTTGGTGCACTTACAGGAATCACCGGCAGCAGCGGGGTACTTGTTGTAGTGCCTGTTCTTTCATATATGGGCATTAATTTCAAAACAGCAATAGGTACCAGCCTCCTTGTTGATGTGATAACCACCATAATTGTAATATACGTCTATCTTAAGAAGAAAACGCTGGAACCGGGAATAGGAATAATTCTTGGTTTTGGTGCAATACTGGGCGCACAGTTTGGAGCCCTTATAGCTGGAATAGTACCCGTGCTTCCACTGGAAATTGCCTTCACCCTGATGACGGCGTATATGAGTTATTATGTTCTCAGGAAATCATACAATCTTAACAGAAAAAACGTTAAAAAATTAGGGCTAAAGAGGAGTGTGGCAATTATTATAGGATTTCTGCTAAGCATACCCATAGGCATGCTTACGGGGATAATAGGGACAAGTGGAGGCATTATGTTTGTGCTTATTATTATGGTATTTTTCTCAATGAAAGCCCAGGATATGGTCGGAACTGCCACACTTGCAATGTTTTTATCTGCTTCAAGCGGGGCCATAGGCTATTTCAGGATAGGGCATATTGATTTTCTGGCTGCAATATTAATAGGTATAATAGCACTTGTCTCAGGGTACTATTTCTCAATTTTTGCCCATAAACTAGACCAGAAATATATCTACCGTTTTCTTGGAATAGTTTTCATAATAGTTGTAATAAGTGAAATAGTAAAAATTGTTGTATTATAAAAGTATTGATTTCCCTATTCCTGAATATTCCTTTCCAAGATACTTATAATTTTTTTCATGGCAGCATCTGCATTTATTATTTCTCTCTATGTCTATTCTGTTAATTTCAAAACTAAAAGCATCTATGAAGTAAATACTGCCGTCTATTTTGTAATCCAGCAAAACTTTCATTGCAAGATTGACTCCATAGGATGCAATTATGGTAGGAACTGTGTTCAATACTCCGGAAACCTCACATGCCGGCAATTCTGTCGGCTCACTGTTGAAGCAAGCATAACAGGATGTTTTTTCAGGAATCACGGCCTTAAATTCACCATACATTTCTATTGCAGAGGTAAAAACCCATGGTTTTCCATATTTGTCACAGGCATCGTTAATAATAAATCTAGTTGTCATGTTATCTGTTCCATCGAACACAAGATCCACGGAGTTTACCAGCCATGCCATTGAAGAATCAAAAGTTTCATTATAAAATTCAACCTGAACACCGGGATTAATGTTCCTTAATTTTTCTGCAGCCGTTTCTGCCTTGTATTTTTTTAAATCATCCATGCCATAGAGTATCTGCCTGTGAAGATTAGTAAGTTCTATCTTATCACGATCCACAAGAATTAACTTTTTCACACCGAGCCGTGAAAACATTTCCGCGGCGGTGCTTCCTGTTCCGCCCAGGCCAACTATAAGGATAGATTTTTCCAGCAATTTCCTTTGATTGTCCTCTCCAATATATTTTAAAACTATTTGTCTTGAGTACCGTATCATTTCCATTATCTAATCAATATTAAACAGGGTAAATAATCTTATTCATGATTATATATTCTCTATTATATTCTGCGATAAGATAGTATAATAAATTTACTGTAAATTCATTATATTAAAACTAATTATGTATTTCATCCTTCTGTTGTTTAACTTCATCTTTTTTTAAGGCTCTTCTATAAATTATGACCTTTATATTGGAACTAAATTCTAGATATTATAGCACACTGAATTTCCTCAAGAAATGATATAAAAATTGACAGTTTCAGGTTGTTGAATTTCCATCATAGTTTTTGTCAGAAAAACATAATTAATATGTAAAAATATAATAGTCAATGTTTTGATAATTTACAATTTTATATACTAATCTTTAAAGTAAACACTCAACTTTTAAATATAAATTAAAATTCTTACTTTTATGAGGGAAAACCTATGAATAATAAAAAGTTAGTTTCGTTCCTTGTTGTTATAACAGTTGTAATAATGGTGGGAACAAGTTTATATGGAGGACTGCAAAATACGAGGGGTGCCAATAACACACCCTCATCTTCTTCTATAGCCCAGCAGGGGACTATTTATATATCCCCCGGACCGACGCCAGCCTTTGTGGACAACTTTAACCCGTTTAATGTATGGTCTCCACCTGCAGGCATAATGTCACTAATTTATGAACCACTATTGCAGATAAATACATACAACGGTACAGTAATACCATGGCTTGCAACAAATTATACATGGCATAATAATAATACGCAGCTCGTTCTTAATTTAAGGCATAATGTCACATTTAGCAACGGAATGGCGTTCAATTCCAGCGATGTTGTATATATGTTCAATGAGCAGAAGACATTATATGGATATTGGTCAAATATTGGGAATATATCGGCCGCAGGCCAGTATACAGTGGACTTTAATTTTACCAAAGAAAATACTCAATGCCTGTTTTATATAGGAGGCACTTTTATGGTACCGAAGCAGCTATGGCAGGGAGTAAAATCACCAAACACACAGATTGTAAAGAATCCAGTAGGGACAGGTCCTTATGTGCTTAGCAGCTTCAGCGGCCAGAAAATAGTTCTGACAGCAAATCCCCATTACTGGCAGCCAAATGAACCTCATATAAAAAACGTTGTTTATGTTGATTATACAAGCGGGAGCGCTCTGACAACTGCCCTTGAGCAAGGTAAGGTTCAGTGGACATCTGCATTTGAACCAAATATAACCACACTTCTGACATCGAAAAATCCCAATGCACATTATTGGTTCCCTCCTGGACAGCCAGTTAGCATGATAACCAACGATCATATATACCCAATGAATCAGAGTTATTTCAGGCAGGCGTTAAGCCTTTCCATAAACAGGACTAAAATATGTAAGGTCGGAGAATACGGGTATGAACGCCCGGCTAATGCCGCAAACATACTGCAGCAGCAGCTTTCGTATCTTAACTCCACAAATAAGGCGGAAGCCGCAAGCCTTGCAGCGTATAATCCAGCTAAGGCACTGAGCTTACTGAAAAACCATGGCTTTACCATTGGAAGGAATGGAAGGCTATACGAGCCAAACGGCACGGAAGTACCAACTATCAATTTAATGTCCGTTGCTGGATATACAGATTGGGATACAGATATTTCAATAATAGCATCAGACCTTGCAAAGATAGGAATTAATGTACATATATCAACACCTACTTTAAGCCAGGTGCAGAGTGATGTTGCCTCTGGAAACTTCCAAATGGCTCTGGTAACCGTTACAGGAATAGGGCCTAATCCATGGTATGATTATCAAGGACTTGTTGGCAATTCGACAACGGCAAGTGGCAATTCGACAGGTGTAAATGAAGAAAGATGGAATTACACAGGAACGAATTTCATGACATATTTCAATCAATTTCCAAAAACGTCAAGCCCAAGCGGTCAGAGAGCACTTATAAATAATATGACTAGTGTAATGTTAAATCAGATGCCCGTGATTCCACTAGTATATTCTGCAGATTGGTATGAATATATTAACACTACAATCCAGGGGTTCCCGAACCAGAATAATCCATATGGAATACCGATGCCATGGTACCCCGGACCCATGGAAATAGTAATGCTTCATCTCTACTCGACTGCTGGTATCAAAAAAGCAACAAACCCCTATCTAAGTTATGAAATAGCCGGAGGGATAATAGCCGTGTTGGTTGCATTGTCATTGCTAACTGTATACAACAGGAAAAGAAGAAGGGAAAAGGATTAACGTGAGATTCAGCATTTATAACGGAGAATTTTCCTTTCGTAAGCTTGGAGATGAAAGAAAGCGAAAGCTTTATTATTACTCTCCTAATATTATTTTCCCTACTAGTATACGTAGTGAAAAAAGTGTGAAGCCACTTGCTAAAATCGGGAGATGAAATAACATGATTATTCCATATAAATATATTTTAAAAAAAACAATTGCATTTTTTGCTGTCCTTTACGGTGCAATCACATTAAATTTTATTTTGCCAAGGCTTATGCCTGGAAATCCAGCCGAGACCGTTTATCTTACAATACTGAGAGAAGGTGGCGGGAGCGTCAATCCTACATATCTTCATCAGCTGGAATCTGAATACGGCATATCCAATGCACCACTTTATGTTCAGTATTATAACTATCTTGCAGACCTACTGCACGGTAACCTCGGCGTTTCTATAGCATTTTTCCCGGAACCAGTGTCATACATACTTTATAATGCACTGCCATGGACGTTGTTTCTTGTTATAACATCCATAACAATATCATTCTTCATTGGAAACAGAATGGGCAGATACGCAGGAATACATAGAAATTCTTCAAAAGATCTGTTTACTGATATTTTTGCCATGTTTATGGCCTCATTTCCAGCATTCGTTCTCGCTTTCATACTGCTTGATATGTTTTCACTTGACCTGAAATTGTTTCCCCTTGGAGGTGCATACAGTACTTCAGTGAATATAGGATTTAATCTACCATTTATAATAAGTGCATTGTATCATTCTGTACTTCCCATACTTACTATTATTTTAACTTCCCTTGGGGGATGGGAGCTTGGAATGAGGAACAACATTATACCAAATGTCAACAGCGATTTCATAAACTACTCAGAAAACTTAGGCTATAAAAAATACCAGATAAATCAAATAGCTTATAGAAATGCCATACTTCCCAATCTAACAGGATTTGCTATGTCTGTGGGACTTTCAGTGAGCGGTGTTATCATAGAGGAATCAATTTTTTCATATCCTGGCGTTGGATTATATATGATTACGGCAATAGACAATCTTGATTACCCATTGATACAGGGAATTTTCCTTATGGTTATTATAGCAGTGCTAGTTGGAAATTTTATTGTTGACATACTCTACGGATTTTTTGATCCGAGAATAAGACAGGAGAGTGAATAACTTTATGGAAAGTCAGAGTGATGCAAAGAAGTCCTTAAATTTAAGATTAATAGCAGGCAAGATGGTAAAACCACTTAAAATATTGCTTGTCAATAATAAGTCAAAAGCTGGTTTCATATTGCTGGCATCGCTGATTATATTCGGGATACTAGGGCAGTTTTTTACGCCATACAATCCTAATAGATATGAATTTACCGGAGGATTGGGCCCTAGCTATGCCCATCTTCTTGGAACAACCATATATGGGCAGGATGTATTTTCACAATTGTTTTATGGTGCAGCGCCTACGCTTATGGTGGGATTTGCTGTTGGAATACTTGGGACATTAATTTCCATAGCCGTAGGCATTTCTGCAGGCTTTGCATCAGAACGGGTAAACACATTTATAACCGGCATTATAAATATATTCCTTATAATTCCAGGAGTCTTGCTGATAATGCTATTCGGTTCATTTTTCCTTGGAATTCATAAATCACTGGGATACCTGCCTACCATACTTATACTCATAATAACTGGCTGGGCGTTTGGTGCAAGGACGTTCAGATCTATTACACTATCTATTGCCAAAAGGGATTTTATCCTTTCGTCGATATTAATAGGGGAATCAAGGTTAAGCATAATATTTAGGCAGATAATCCGCGCCATATTTCCTGTGATAATATCAAATTTCTTTTTCACAGCAATGTACGGGACCATGGGGTTGACCTTCGTGGAATACCTTGGAGTAGGGAATCTCTTGCAGATTAACTGGGGAACAATGCTATACTGGGCCATAAACAACGAAGCATATCTTACAGGGATGTGGTGGTGGATTCTTCCCCCCAGCTTTATGATTTCCATATTAATGTTTTCCTTTATACTCCTCAATTTTGGAATGGACGAAATAGGAAATCCTTCTTTGAGGAGATTCGACAGCAAAAAAAGTAAAAAGAATAAGAAAATAAGTGATGATTTAAATGTCAATACTGAGAACTGAAAACCTGAGTAAAACCTTCATTTCCAGGCACGGATTGCTTGCTGCAGACAAAATACAGGCTTTAAGCAATATAGATATAACCCTGGAAAATGGGGAACTTATAGGAATAGTGGGTGCAAGCGGAAGCGGCAAAAGTACTCTGGCAAAAATCCTTGTATTTTTATATAAACCCACCTCTGGAAATATATACTTCATGGATGAGAACATTACCAAATACAATTCAAAACAGATAAAAAGATACAGGAGAGAAATACAGATGGTATTTCAGGATCCATATGCCTCTCTGGACCCAAATCACAGTGTAGAGTGGCATATCAAACGCCCGCTCATTTTATCTAGATACAACGGCAATATAGACGACAGGATAAACGAATTACTGAATATGGTGACGCTTAACCCTGGATACAGGGCAAAATTCCCTCACCAGCTTTCAGGTGGCCAAAGACAGAGAGTTTATCTTGCGAGGGCTCTGGCTGTAAACCCGAAAATACTCATAGCCGATGAACCCGTTTCAATGCTTGATGTTTCAGTAAGGATAGAGATACTGACGCTTCTCCAGAGGATAAAGGATAAACTGGGCATAAGCATTATATATATTACACATGACTTGAATACTGTAAGCATGATCACAGATAGACTATATGTAATGCAGGATGGCAAAGTTGTTGAGGAAGGATATACAGATAGCATAATAAATAATCCATCAAAGGAGTATACGAGAAAGTTAATTGAAGCAGCCCCGAACCCCTACAAAAGAATATAGGTGTAACAATGTACAATGATTCTTATCAAATGATGAATGTAAAAAATCTAAATGCCGGATATGAAACTGAAAATGGCTATGTGCCTATACTAAACAAAATCAATTTTTCTGTGAAAAAAAATATAATACTCGGTATAGCAGGTGAGTCTGGATCGGGCAAAAGCACCCTTGCATCAGTTCTCTATAATTCATTCAAATATCCAGGCAAAATCACAGGAGGAGATATTTTATTTAAGGGAAATAACTTGTTCAAAATGAAGGCAAACGAACTGAGACAAATTCGTGGAACACAGATATCCTTTATACCCCAGGCCGCAATGAACGCACTTAACCCCGTAAAAAAAATACGCCTACAGTTTTATGACGTAATGATCGCCCATAATGTGCATGAGGACAAATTCGATGAAAAGATTTCATCAATACTGGAACTGGTGCGTCTAAATAAAAATGTGCTTGACAGTTTTCCGCACGAACTCTCTGGTGGAATGAAACAGCGTGTTGTAATAGCAATGTCGCTTTTATTGTCCCCAGAATTTATCATATTAGACGAGCCCACAACCGGCCTTGATGTTCTTGTGGAGCATGAAATACTTGCAGATATAAAAAAAATACAGGAAAAATTGGGGCTAACCATGATATTCATATCGCATGATTTATCCATACTTTTCGCTATGTCAGATGAAATAATCATGATGTATGGTGGAGAAATAGTAGAATCGGGAACATATGCTGATGTGCTTGAACACCCCGCACATCCCTATACATACCAGCTCATGAAAAGCATACCAATGATAGGCCATAAATTAGACAGGAGCATGATAATTAAGGGTTCAACCATAGATTTTACTTCAAGACCTGAGGGATGTTATTTTTCTCCCAGATGTAATTTTGCCGAACCAGAATGTACCGGAATTCATCCTGAATTGAGAGCTGCGGACAATGCTTACCACTTTCAGAGATGCAGACTTTATCCTTCATGGGCACAGAGAATATAACATTGTGAGTGAGAAATTCCATCTCATTCATAATTACCATCGCAATGGATCTCCAATTATTTATGATGGAGAGGAATGGTATGTCATGAATACTGGAAAATCATACCAATTCCTATGCAGAAACAGCATCCTTTATGTTACTTTCAGGTGTTTGACCCATACTCAGACATTACCTCATAGACATAGATAAAAGGGTGTACTATCCCTGGGAAACATACACAAGTGATGATAGTAAAACAGGCCTCTTGATTCACTCCCAGAAAAGAATGGCGCTATAGAGGTCGAAATATTCCACGCTCTGAGCCTGACACATCATGAGATTTCGAGGGCATCCGTAACTCAAGTTTAAAACGGGCGCACTGATTGATTAGTATTTCAACCAGGGTCTGTCCATTGGTTATTTCGTAAAATCTCCTTTATTTTTTCTTCAGTTGATTTTGAATCCATTCCATCCTGTTTCTGAGTGCACGTTTTGACACCGTGGCCTCAGGAACTTGTGCATACCATGTGTGGAATGTGCCTGGATAAACATGAAGCTCCACTGGAACATTATTTTCCATAAGTCTCCTGGCATAGGATATGTCTTCATCCCTGAAAACTTCCATACCTCCGACTTCAATGTAGGCAGATGGCAAATTACATAGGTTTTCGGCACGTGCCGGTGCTGCATAGGGTGAGACATTATCCATTCCCACACGATCCCCAAGCAGGGCACGCCATCCAAGAACGTTCATTTCCCTTGGCCATGATGGCCATAGGCCTGAACACATATGGCTGGATGGTGTATTATTTCTGTCATCCAGCATTGGTGTTATGAGGGCCTGAAACAGTATCTCTGGTCCACCACTATCCCTAGCTTTAAGAGCTGTGGCCGCAGCCAAGCCTCCGCCAGCACTTTCACCAAATAGCCCTATCCTGGAAGAATCTATATTAAGATCGTCAGCATGGTTCCATACCCAAACCAGTCCGTCATAACAGTCATCCACTCCTGCAGGATATGGGTTTTCCGGGGCTAGTCTGTAATCAACATCAATTATTATTGCCCCGAGAGTCTCTGAAAGAGATGATAGCTGAGCCTCACTGTTATCAATACTACCAACTATCATTCCCCCTCCGTGAATGTTGTATACACACGGTAATTTCCGGTCATGTGAATCAGGTCTGTAAATCTTAAGCCTTATGGAGCCTCCAGAATTGCTCCTTGGGATGGTGATCTGTTCTGATGCTTCATTCAATTCCAGGGTATTGCCAATATTGTCTGAATAGTCAAATTTCAGCAATGCTCTCTTAAGTGCCATTGCCCTTTCATCTGGATCCTTGAATGACTGAATAGCGTCCAGAATCATTTTAGTATGTGCACGTCCTTCTTCTATTGCGGCTTTAAGTTCTGGATCAAACTTTATCTCATCTGTCATCTTACATCCCCAGGGAGACCTCATAGGAAAACGTTGGGAGGAATTGGGCGCTGGACTTCAATCCTTTGCTGTCTGTTATCATTTTGACCTTTTTTATATTTGTATTCATATTCTTTTCTACTCCTTTTATAATGATTGATTTCCCCTGTTTATTACAGAATACCTTTGGCATTAGATAGTGATTGCTAAATAAAAATATTTCCATACTCCCTCTGGGGAATAGATGATTAACCCCACCCAATTTCCTATTTTGTAATGCTCTAATTTAGTATTGCACTATCTTTATCCTTCATTTTATTATTATATGAAGTATATCCCTTATTTCAGAATCAGACATCTACACATAGAGGAATATACATTTCCCCGACATATCTGGTTATAACATTCCCATTTATTCCTCTAATATCAGCAATTTCATAGTATCCCACCATTCTTGGTCACATGTGATTTTCTATACCTAGTATTTTCAATAGCAAATGATATAAAATAAAATTATAGTGTCAACTTTATATAACCACTATAGCATAAATACATTCTTATATAAAATAATCATATAAAATATATGGGTGAAGACATTTTTTCAAGTCTTTCAAGATTCGGCTTGTCCAATTATGAGATAAAGCTTTATAGAGTCCTTTTGCTTTATGGCCCTAATACCCCTACAGGAGCGGTTAAAATCGCCGGTGTTCCGCAGCCAAGAATATATGATCTTTTTAATGCCTTGCAGGAAAAGGGATTCGTAGATGTTGTTACAGGCAAGAAGCATTTATACAGAGCAGTTCCTGTTGATACTGTTATGCGTAAGGAAATGCTATGGATGGATAACTACATGCAAGAGCTAGACACTTATATAGAAAAACATGTTGAAACGGTGCCTCTTAAAGATCCATATATATGGTTTGTGAAAGGCAACAAAAACGTTCAGGACAGGATAAAATCAATGGTATATTCAGCAAGGAATGAAATTATAATGGCACTTTCCCACGAATCATATAAATATATAAGCACGATTTTGCCAAGGCAGATAAAAAATGGAATAACTGTGGGTTTAGTGTTATTTAATGATACTCCAAAGAAGGAACTTTTGAATGTGACCGAAGGAGTCATACTGAAATACATAGACGGAAAACCGCTTGAAATGGTTCTAGTTGACAGAACATGGGTATTATCAAATCTGAAGGGAGGGCTAGACAACGGTGATTATGCCATATATCTGGAGGAGGATCAGCTCCTTCATGCCCTGAGCTATTATTTCTATTATGAAATATGGGCACCATCGGAATATATTAAATCTCCAGGAGATTTTATTTATTACCGGCTGACAAATATATGGCTTGCGTGCGATATAATAGATTATTACCTTAAAAATAATATAAACCTTAAAGGTGAATTAAATGGATTCTGCAAAAAAAATGATATAACAATTAAGGGAAATATCATTAAAACGGAGCGCATTAACGGAAAAAGACAGACATTTTATATAAGTTCTGAAGGTAAAACATATTCTGTAGGGGGTAAATCGGCGCTTTATGAGGATATTAAATTGATCAATATAACTATTACAAGGGCGGTTTAACATATAAGCGGGAAGTCCCCTTTCGTTAGAGGGGGGATGAAAGTGCAAATTTTATAGCCTATTAAGTTATTATACAACTATGTCACCATATAATCTGGATAAGGGTCAGCATTCAGTGTACTCTTTGTATTACCACTTTATTCAGGTTGTAAAATACAGAAAGAAAGTATTTTTAAGGGAAATATCAGAAACATTCAATGTTGATGTACTGGATATAGAATGCGATAAGGATCATTCCCATAATGGTGTTATGGTTAAAATCATTATACAAGATGTTTTAAAAGAATATGTAGACTCACAGGAGGCAAAAAGGCATGAGGGCTTATAAATTCAGAATATACCCGAATAAAGAGCAAATCAAAAAGATAGATTATATTCTTGATTTATCCTATAATTTATACAATGCAATGTTAGAACAGAGAAAGATGGCATATGAATTAAAGAAGGATTTTTATTATAATATAAATGTTAATTATACATACCAGCAGAATCAATTACCAGAGTTAAAAAAAGAATTCCCTGAATATAAATATATATATTCACAGGTACTTCAGGATGTTGCAAATAGGTTAGACAAAGCATATGATAATTTCTTTAGAAGAATAAATGAAAAGGAAAAAGGTAAAAAATAAA
>NZ_KI542706.1:2781-5078 GCF_000496155.1 Ferroplasma sp. Type II | reverse complement strand
ATAGAACCATAGAGGGCTTGTACAAAACAGATGTTTGGGATATAGCATCCATAATGAAGATACCCCAATCAATCATAGATAAAAGGCCATCAGCAGGCCTGTGGGAAGGGCAGTACGATGAGGAGGAACTTAAAATGAATTACAGAGAAATTGACAGAGCACTCGCAGACATATTTGACTACAGTAACTTTAAGGCTGATTATGGAAAATTAATGGAGCTCTATCTGAGATCTATGCACAAGAGGGAGCTCCCAAGGGCAATGAACTGAGATGATTATTTCCCCAGTCACCTATGATTACTACGAAATAAGTTTCATACTTATAGTTGCAGCTTTCTCCATACCAATATCAAGAAAAGCTTCAATGGTTTACATTCCTGTCCTCATAGTAATGGGTCTCATATTCGGACCATTACTGGGATTCATTAACCACAGCTTTGCAATATACATGCTATCATCCTTTGCAACAATTGGAGTGGGTATGCTGGGGCTTGTAATCATCCTCTATTATGAGTCACATAACTTCAGCCCAAGGATACTCAAAAAATATTTTACAAAGATAGCGGCACTGGATACTATCGGCATGGTTGTAACAGCAGTTGGTGCAGGAATATTCTTTTCACTGCTTACCGGTGCACCTTTTATAGTGGGCTTCATATTCGGCTCAATAATATCTCCTACTGACCCTGCTTCGCTCATACCTACATTCAAAAAGCTGAATATTAGGGATGACATATCCGGAACTCTCATTGGTGAAAGCCTATTCAACGATCCGCTGGGAATCATACTTTTAAGCTTGGGAATAGGCATACTTGCGCCTAATGTGTCGTACTCATCATTTTTTACTCTTCTTACTTCCCATGTTGGCCTGATAATGGGATTCGGATCATTCCTCATACTTGAAATTGCCATACCGGCTGCCATTGGAATAGCCTTAGGGTTTGCAATAATTTTTCTTAATAAATATTTTAATTTTGAATCATTGCTCGTTGCCCTGACTCTCGGAATTGTACTGTTTGAATTTACATCCCTTGAAGCTCTGGGAATAACGCCGTTTCCTGCAATAATCTCCACCGGTGCAATTATCGGAAATTACTCAGACAAAAGCATATTCTGGAACAGGGAGACAAACTTCAATGAAAATCTGTCTTTTATGGCCCAGTCTATAATATTTATACTGCTTGGAAGCATACTGACACGAACACAGATATTTAATTATATAGTTTTAGGCTTTGTTATATCCCTGATTGTTATATTTTTGATAAGGCCCATAGCTGTATTCATATCAATAGGGCTGGCAAACATGGGAAAGAACGTGATAAAATTCGATAACCGGACTAAGGCATTTATGTCCCTTGTAGGTCCAAGGGGTGTTGTTCCTGTGGTACTTTCAACTGTACCATTTGTCATTGGAGAGACTAACCACATACAGATCCTCATAGAATACGGGACAATAATATATGCATCTGTTTCATTTGTTGTGTTAATATCCATAATACTACAGACAGTATATGTTCCCTATGTAGGAAAACTGCTTCTTGGAGAGAGGAAATATTAATATGATAAAATTTATACCAGATATAGTGATACACAGATCAGGGCTCATAGATCAGCGGTAGATCGCTTCCTTGGCATGGAAGAGGGCAGGGGTTCAAATCCCCTTGAGTCCACACCGTTCAGTTCCACTGAGTTTTGGACTGTTTGTTCTTTTAATTTTCTAAGTGCATTTATGGCATCATCCTGGGTAGGATGGAGGTAGATTTCTGTTGAGCTTAAATCTTCATGGCCTAAAAGCCTGGCAACGTAGTAAATATCGACTCCTGCTTTTAATAACTCAGTAGCGTATGTATGGCGGGCCATGTGCGGATGGAACTTTACTCCAGCTCTTGTACCTATATCTTCGCAAATTTTTCTGAAAAAGTCATAGCTCATTTTATTCTCATATTTAGTGGTAAAAACATAATCCCTATCTTCCAGGTATTTTTCTGGAGTACGAACCTGAAAATAATCCATTAAAGCCTGCCTGGTCTCAGCAGGAAGGTAAATGATTCTTTCTTTCTGGCCTTTGCCCAGTACTTTAATGGTATCCTGGAATATATTTGAAATTTTAAGATCGCAGGCTTCTTTTAGCCTTAATCCGCAGCCAAATAATACTGAAAACATTGCTTTTTCGCGTATGCCTTTTCTTGCAGCTGCTGCCATCAATTTCTCTTTTTCCTCAGGCGTGCAGTATTTGATTCCAAAAGTTCCATATTGCCTGAAGTACTTGAATGGAGGAAATCTCTTATATTTGCTCCA
>NZ_KI542706.1:0-2731 GCF_000496155.1 Ferroplasma sp. Type II | reverse complement strand
CATACACTGCGGATAAAGCCCTGGATAGCTATCCTATCGTCGATATCACAGCGTTTACTAACATATCGCATTTTTGACATTGTAAGCTTTACTGTACCTGGCGAAAATCTTAGTTCATCGATCAGGAATGTTTCAAAGTCTTCCAATTTATCCATTAGATCGCCTCTCCATATTTCGAACTTGTACGTGTTATATGGTATATTGCCCTGGATACTGGGCTATAACCCCAATTATTGTATGTTTTCTTATGATTTACTTCCAGTTTCCAGGACTGGATTAAGCTCTTTGGAATCACCAGCATACCAGAATAATCAAAGGTCATTTTTTATTACCTCTAAAATATCTATTACGAGCAGGTCTCCAGCCCCAATTCCCATTTTCACACGAATCTCATTTGGTATCTGTGCACGCCCAGACTTACCTACTTTTGCTACAGTTTTCATATTTATCATCTAATGTCAAATATGACATTTGTTAGTTGTATATAAATATTAGCAATTATCAATATTGACTATTGATTATATAATATAGTTTATATGCTATTTCAAATGTCATATTTGAATATGGATAAAGACGAAGATATATTGTCTCATAAATACGCTACTACTATTCTTCTCTATTTATTAGACAATGGTAGTTCAAAAAAAACAGATTTACAACAAGTAAGTACCATGCACACCATTGATAAATTATTGCCACTTTTGGAAAACAGCGGATTAATATCAATTGAAGAACAGAGGCTTGGTCGTCGCATATACGCTATCCAGCTAACTGACAAAGGTAAACGTATAGCAGAAGGATTAAAAAAAGCTGAACAAGCCGTATACAGTCAGGAAGATCTCCACGCCCTTCCACCAAACTATACCGACCAGTTCAAGAATCTTTCTGCCGTTACACACTTAAATGTTCTTGATGACCGCATAGCAATCAGGGATCTTAATTATGGTGGTGCTGGACATGATCGAATAGTGTTTGTTTATTTGAAATTGAATGGAAACAACATCATACGCCTCTGGTGTGAAGTTGATAAAGTCTTTGATTGTGTACATACTAAATATGCCTGGTCTCTTCCCGATGTCCAGGCTATGACCCAAATCCAGTATGCCAAGGGAAATATAAACAGGGTACAAAAATGATTAGCAAAAAAATTTTATCTATTATTATAGGGATTGTTATTGTTGGGGCAGGTGCCGGTACTTATTTTGTGTTGTCTAACCAGGGAGACGTTAATCCGGGAATACAGATTTCTTCTGTAACCTCTAATTCTAATACTACTATGAACAATTCCTTAGATGTACCAATATTTAGCGCTCATGTACATTCATCGAAAACTGCTGAATATGAAGTCATTTCCAATGGAAATATAATATTCTCTGGAATAGTAACTGGAAATCAAGTTATTAAATTTCCCAGTACCCTTACCCAGATTGAGGAACTGTCCAAGGTCCTTTCCCCTCTAGGGCTCCATAGCCTGACCTTCAAGGTGGTGTATAATTCATATTCTACATCAAAAACCGTTCAGGTATATACATTCCCACACATTTCATTTTCATATCAGCATGGCTTTATAGATACTGGGGTATCTGATAAAATCACTGCATCTACATCTGTTGATAATCTTACTTTTTGTGCCTTGGGAGTTACGCACGCCGGTAACGCAATTACTATAACACCCACAATAGCGGGCAACATTTCCGTGAATTACTCAATTTCACAAGGTAATTACCATTTCTCATCGGAGGCTGAGCAGATACAGGTGTACAATCCGCCAAAGGCAGTAAGTATTTCAGCCTCTAACATTTCATATAATTCAACTTGCTGTTGCACAACATTCGATGCGAATCTGGTTTCCTCAGGCGGTGATGTTAATGGTGAGATGTGTTATTATATATATGTCAATGATTCCTGCCAATTTCCTCCTCACTACTTCACCTCTCACTCACCTTCGTATTCCGTAAATATGCATGGTTCAGGCCCATTTAATGTTTATTTCATCGTAAAGGATAATTACTATAATTCCACATCCAATACAATCAGAGTGGACTAATAAATAACTCTGCTCTATAGCTAAGAATCATGCACATTCAGGTTCATTTCCTCCCAGATGTGCATATGTAATCCAGAACGCAAGAGGAAATTATTAGAAAGGTGTGTTATCATGCAAATTGAAAATGTTACAATTAAGCCTGTCGATGATAATGATATGCCAGTCCATTTGAAACCAACTCTTAAGATAGAGTTTGAAATTTTGGATCTACTACCTATATCAATTATAGTGGATGCATATGGGGATTTACGCATTAATAACACTATTATATCAAGAATTTCTAGATATAACATATCAGCTACGGACAAACCAATAGGGCAAGATTATAGAAATAAAGTCCCGGATTTCCTCGCCCAAGGATACGCGGAACTTGACAAAGAAAGCCTTGATTTCATAGAAAAAAGCAGAGATGCAGATAAATATAAAGATGTAAATTTCTCCGCATCGGTGACTTTCTCAGTTTTATGGAGAACCAAGGACGGCTTGTTTGATGGATACCAACAACACGTACGTGAACTGTCTGGAGAATCGACAATAATAAAAGCGTCAGATTGGGTCAATAAGTTTGTACCGAAACTTGGTGTGGGGAACTTTCTAGTTTTGGAAATACCTTTTTATAAAGATTCTGATAATGATATTATTAAGGTAGCTTTATATTTACTAGGCGAAGCGGAAAAGGCTTAT
>NZ_KI542705.1:12373-13694 GCF_000496155.1 Ferroplasma sp. Type II | reverse complement strand
TCTGATGAATGTGTCACCGCTGGCATCGCCAATCAGTACCTCATCTTCCCCGTCATCTTCTCCATATTCTATATATACTCCATCTCCTTCATCAACACCGCTTTGGGGATTCGATGGCGCATATATGAACTATTCAGTTATCCAATCAACTAACACTCCCCCATACAACATTTATTCAATCGTACCTCAATGGTTGTTCAATGGAGCATATGCAAGTTATACTTTCAATATGTCATCATCATCTTCTACGACGACAGGCAATTACAATGCCACTATATTCAATGTAAATACCACATCATTGACTTATTCTGTAAAGTATGCGATATTTGAAAATATATCGGGAAAATCTACATCCTCCATTGAGTATACTAATAATACAAGCGCTGACGTAGGCATGCCTGCACCTTCCATAGGAATTCCAGGAAGTGGCACTCCTTTTCCTGCTCTTTCAACTCAATCCTTATATTCCATGGATACTGGTATGTTAGGTTATGGTTCCGGAGTAGCATCTGCTAGTAACATAACCATCAGAAATGCGGTAAATTATACTGCCCTTGATAAGACAATAAAGAGTGATCAGTATATTATGATTAGTCCCTACATTAACGAGAGTTATTACGTATCCTACGGAAGTGGACTTTACCTTAATGCCACAGCCAATACATCCATTTACAATGCTACTGCACAGATCACTGCTACAAATGTTCCCCTTTCCTTGCCTCCACCATTTACAGTAGGGATGAGGACCACCACGGGGTATACGAAATATGAGATTATATCTATCACTCCGAATGGAAACTTCACGGCAAATGTCACTACAAACATGACAGAGTCCTCCGTTTCCCCGGGTAATTGCAACGGGACCTTCCAAAATCCCGGAAATCTCCCCGTTTTAAATTTAACTGACCTGAATCAGTTGAATGCAGGGAAAGTTCCTCCGGGAATAAATATGCCTGTCAAGAATGCTACCGTGGAAACTGGTGTTACAGTAACGGTTCCTGCTGGAACTTTCGTAACCGATAAAGTTTTTAGTTCATCAAATCAAGTAAATTTTACATTTTACATTGATTCAACTTCTGGTGTGTTGGCACTTGGCAATATTAATTTTTCCATGTCAGCTAATGGACACACTATGATAATGAATGAAAGTTTGTCCTTAAGCAGCACAAATATTCCAATGGAGTCAACTGGTTATGGTTTTCTGAAGGGTACAATCACACCTACTGGAGCAACACTTGTTATCAATGGCATGATAGTGCCTACATATAACGGTGCGTTCTATAATATATCACTTAAACCTGGAAATTATTACGTCTCCGCT
>NZ_KI542705.1:0-12244 GCF_000496155.1 Ferroplasma sp. Type II | reverse complement strand
ACATACAGTTTCGGTTTATCATGATGGATACTTCCCAACGTCTAAGAAAATAGACATAACCTCTTCAATGACTTTGAATTTTAATCTGTTGAAGGAGCCATCAAAGGTAAGCTCTAACATGACCCGTAATGCAACGACTGCAATAGGATACAATGTTACGGTATCTGACGTCCTGGACGAAAAAGGATTCGTGGCAGTAAATTTCACAGCCACAAAGAATGGAACCTTGTTAGTTTCTATACCATATAACGACATGAAAAATGCTACGATATCAGAAGTACTGAACAGTTCCATATATATAAATGGTGTTAAGGACAAGAATTTCAGCATAACAATAACATCAAACTATACTGTGATTCTCAAAGTATACAATCTCAGTGGTGATCCTACCCTTTACTGGACATATAGCCCAGCAGCCGTTCTGCCAACTGCACCACCTCCTCCATTTAGACTCTCAATTCTTGAAGAGGGTATTATTATTGGAGCCATAGTTGCAGTAGTAGCTCTTGTTGGTGTGATAATTGTCAGGAAAAAGAATAGGTGATAAAACTATGTGACAGAAAGCATGGTTAGTTTGACAACACCCTAATATTATTTTTTGAACTTAATAATTTATGATAAATATTTAAAAATTAATATTATTAAGAGCATTTTAAAAATTACACCACGGGGAAGTTCTTAAAATATTTGGTTAATTTATTATTTATTGAATAAATGTACGTTTATCCCAATAATTCATCCACATCATAAATTCAATGGCTTTCTTGTATATTGAATTCTAAAAAGTAAATTCATTCTCAGTGGAAGAAACATCCAGTGCACTGATATATTTTAATAACTAAAGACCAGCCTGTTGAATGTATTCTACAACGCTTCTTATACCCTCATTCAGGGAGGTATAATCCTTTATTAGAGGGTTTGATGCTAAAAGTTCTTCAGCCTCGTCCAGTATATATGGCTGGTGCTTTACTTTGAGGTCATTTCCCGTAATTGTCTTTACTATGTCAATCAGGTCATTTACGGATGTTTTAACTCCAGTACCGATTTGGTAATCACCCGGTTTAATTTTCCTGTCCAGTATAAGACCGATTACTTTTTTCATATCTCCAATGTAGAAATAGTCTCTTTTATGGTTTCCATCTCCATATACTATGGCTTCCTCTTTGTTTAATGCTGCTTTTGTGAAAAGAAAAACAGCGCCTTTCTGGCTACCAGGACCATATATATTGAAAAATTTCAAGATATATGAACGGGTATGGTATAGTTCCCTGTATAAATTAATCCACTCTTCTGACTGAACTTTTGAAAGAGAATAAGGATTTGTGGGTTTAGCTATGGAGCCTGATGTGAGGAAGACAAAATCTGAATTGTCCCTTCTGGCCTTTTCAAGAAACTTAAGTGTCAGTGAAAGATCGTCTTCGAAATACTCATAGGGCATTTCTATGGACTTCCGGATCAATCCCCTTGCTGCCATATGTATTATCAAATCAAATTTCTCCGATGGAAACGTGTCACCAATATCATACCCCTTTACCTCATAACTGTTTTTTGTAGATAGATTTGAAAAAATACTTGAGTGAAGTACCACCTTTGAAAATCAAGTCGTTAGTGAAAACATAATATATTTCACGAAGAAGTAAAATGAGCAAATAATCCCTTTCTAATTGTCTAATATCTCTGAATTTACTGGAGAATTCCATCAAATCATGTTCATCTATCATCACAAGCCCTCCTGCAATAGTTTTGAATTAATGTTTTGTGTTCGCAACAGTACCGCAACTCTTTTTACAATTACCTTTTTTTCATTCTTAAGGCAAAATTTACAAGCAAATCTACATTGATCATTTTTCTGTGTAGTGCTTCCACAAATGCCTCTTCGACGTATGAAAATGGAGGTGATCTAAGGTATAAGGAATCTATGATCGCTTTTTCTATGGTAGCAACATATGCATTGCCTATTTTCTTATAGCCGAAGAAATGGTCTTTTTGAATCTTTATGAATTCCAGTGCATAGTTTTCTATTGTGATAGACCTATGTCGTTTTAGTGTTATGACGGTATACTTAATAATAAACTGATCTGTAACTGAATGGAATTGAAATGCTGCAAATGTACTTATGTAGGATGGAAATACAACCTGTGAGGCTATTTCATAGATATTTATTCCATGACCATCATTAATATAATACTTTCCTCTCTCACTATGCCGCTTATATGCGGTTGGGTAAATAAAAAATGTTATGATGATAATGGGCTGGAATGTGCCTTCTAGGTACCGTCATGCATATAAGTAAACTGCTACATACGCCATGAATTCTCCAATACCTCGTATTTTAAGGGAGATCTTCCAACAAAAATAATTATTCATCTAACGGGATATAATCACCATAGCTCTCTCAATCCTTTTGACTTTTTTGTTATTTGAAAGAAGCTTTGATACATAGTTTTTTGGTTTATTCATTATCCTTGATGCGTCGTTTATAGTAAATACAACTTTACCGTGTAACGCTAATTCATCAAGGACTTCCTGCATCTTAATCCGGGTCATAACTTATATATATCAACCAATATTATATTTTTATGTAACGGTATTACCAAAATTGTGGTTATATTGTGTCTAATTTTATATTCTATTTGGATCACTCTGACATGCTTTACTGACCGAAACATTAAAAGTTCTCACTTTTGCGTAGTTTTTGCCTTTACCCTCGGTTATATTTAAAATCATTATACAAGATTAAATTGTAAAAAGTAAATTCAGTCTCAGAGAAAGACACAGTTCAAATCCTACTCTATCCATTCTCTTATTCTTTGAATTACTATCACTAATAGGTATTTAACATATCTGTATTTACAGATAGTTATCAGTGAATATATTTATAAACTATCATAAAATACAGATATAATGAGGAATGAAGAATTAGGGCCAGTTTATCAATTTATTCTTGAAGAACTTAAAATTCCATTAGATTCGGAGATAGAAAGAGAATATTCCATACGTATTGGTGAGAGAGAATTACACATAGACCTTGTAATTAAGTCAAAAAATACCCTTACTTTAATTGAAATCGCATCTAGAATAAATGAAGATATTATATACAGAATATACGCACTCTCTCATTTAATTAATAAGAAAATGGCTGGAGGAAAAACACTTCAGTTAGTGTGTGCAGGGAAATCAATGAAGTATAGTACAAATGAACTTGCCGACAGGCTTGGTGTGACTATGATTCTTATTCCTCCAAAGTTATACAATTACTTATCTCCAACAGTTGCCATAACTGAAGAAAATTCTCGTTTAAAGCGCTTAACGGGAACCCAATCAAGGATCACCTCTGAAAAGGCATGGAGAGTTATCTGCTCATTAATGAGCGATAAGTCCCCCAGTATCCTTGCCATTTCCAAAAAAACTGGTGTTTCATACGGCTGGGTAAATACCATAATTCATGAGCTTAAAAATTCTGGAATAATAACTACTGACTATATCTTAAGAATCAAAGACTTGGACAAACTTCTAAACGTAGTTTCGTGGGAAAGAGCCCTTGATGGTCTGCTTGTGGAGACAATAAACACAAATTTCCATACAGGAACCCAGTGTGTAACTGAAGTCGCCATGAATCTTAACAGACTTGGAATAGATTATGCTTTCACAGCCCATTCGTCAGCCATTTCATATGGATCTTCTATAATGAGGGAAGATACTGTATATATCTATCTTCCTAACCCATCTGACAGAGCGTTCATTCGAACCTATTCTGAAAAAGAAGCAGGTGGTTGTCGCTTGAAGGTATACGTGCCAGATAGAAACGTCATGAAGTCTTCGAAGGTTTTCAATAGTATACGAGTTGTAGATATTTGCCAGAATATACTGGACCTCACAGGATTGGGAATGGATGGAAGGATAGCCGCAAAGGACCTGGTGGGCAACATTGGCAAATGAAAAATCCAGTGAAACTAATCTGGCCAGTGATTCTTTTGAAGAACTCAGGTACATCTTTAACTGGAGTCTTAGAAATAGTGGCTATAGAACTGGTGATATAATTCTCATTGGAGGATAGGCAGTTCACTCAGTTAACCCCTGGAAATATTCGCTCGATATCGATTTGATCGCGACTACTCGTTTTAAAGACTCATTGAAAGAACATCTATACTCCACCAGGCATTATAGTAAAGAAAAAGATCCTGAAGGAAACACACTCTTTTTAAAGAGTTTAGATTCTGGTGAAATTTATCTAGATTTTCTTCCAAAAAAAGATCGATTCCACGGAACAGGCAAAATACGCAATTTAGAAGAAATAGAATATGAAACTAAGACAACTAATATTTCCTATTCCTTTGAGTCCAGCTTTCAAGTCATTGTTCCGGAGATCGCAATGCTCTTATTACTAAAATTGAAGGCGGCATGGGACAGATACTATGATTTATCTTCTGAAACTACTCTGAATAAAGACCACTTAAATGAGAAGTTTATCAAGGATTGCGGTGATATTCTTGCATTGCTTCAGAGCCGGTCATTTCAATTTGCCCGATTTGATTTGTTATCTCTAATCATATCCAAGTTTGATTTCCTAAGAGGATTCATGGAAGAGGGAATTATAGAGGAAAACTCATCGCTGGATCGTGTCTCTTATAAGGATGGCAAAGAACTCATAGAAAAACTACTGTCTCTTATCTGACAAACCATCTTTCCAGATTGAGTTTTTCCGCTAGATTGTTGTGTCCTCATCTATTTAACGTGAATTTTACATTCTTTTGAATGAGATGATACATGCATTGTCCGTCCACTATAGATAAAAGCCTGTTTATGCTTTACTCAACCAAAGTTTTTTTCTTCATTCCTCACAGTTCGAAGGGTTGTGCAAGAACTTATTACTAAGTCTTAAGGGCACTGGCAATTACCGAGCTACCTCTTTAAGGTATGAACGCTCCATTTGCACAGATCACTGTTTACGTGCAATCAGTATATACCACTATCTTCATAATTCCTTACTGGAATCAACCGCGTATAGAGTATTTTACGGAAACAATCGCCATAATTCCATTTATAAGGACTTATTCTAGTGACTCACTTCTAATTTAATGTTTAATCAAACAATAGATAATTGCAATTCATTTATTCCCTAGGAATCCGAGCCTTAACATGATATAGCCTGGAAAGTTAATCTCCGTTTCCGTGCCTTGTATAAAAAGTCATAGCATCAGTACTTTCCTGTTTAAATGCATTCAGATACTGATTTAAAAAATTATTAACAAATTTGGATACATCTCCATGGCTCTCCATTATATTTTTGTATATTTCATCTTTTACATATATTTCAGGCATTATATGTTAAGCATAAATATGATATATAAAATTTGTGAATATCTGATACGTCAATAAACGTGTAATTATGTATTATTGATCTCAATTTTTCTCATTCATATACATTTTAATGAAATTTTTGACTGCCGGATTATTGAATTTAAGTATATTATACAGGATGTGCCGTATTTTTGCATTATCACCGATACCCTGCAATGCTTTAAGCCCCTTATCATAATTATCAGTTCCCAACAGGCATGCTTTGCAGGCAATGCATATATCTCTCAGTTCCCCTTCCGTCATCTCTATTATTTTATCAATAAAGTCCAGAGACTCAGATACCCATCCAATGTCCAGGTAGCTATCTATAACTTGCTCTGGAAATTCAGCAAGAAAATCATCATCTACCATATTTTTTATGGCTTCTATGGCATATTTGGTAGAGGCTTCAGGTTCATTCATTAGAAGATAAACAGTCCAAAGAGCAATAAATAGTTCAGGAATATTATTTTTGCCTTCCAGACTATTTAATACTCTCAGGGATTCTGTATAATTTCCAAGAAAAATCATCTCAATGGCATATTCTATGGCATAGAAAATTGAGTGTGGATTCTGGGTATAAAGTCCTTTTATTATAAGAATTGCATTCTTGTGGTCACCTGTAAGGGAAAGGGCATAAAATTTATTATATACAAATCCTTCACTGTCAGGATATTTTTTTATTAACTTATCAACCTTTTTTAGTACTTCTGAATATTTTTCTGCCTCATTTAAAAATGTGATATATCTTAAATTGGCGTATAAATTATTGTTTGCTAATAAGAAATAATTATAAATTTTTTCGGATCTGTCAAATCGGTTCTCCAGCAGGTATATACGTGCCAGATTGTCCAGAAAACCAATATTGTTTGGATACATTTTATAAAATCTCTCCGCTATTTTCTTTGCATCCACTATTCTTCCGGAAACGTACAGGCAGTTAGTGAGTTGCAATATATATTCCTCATCAAAAGTATTCAAATACGCATTGCTTAAAGATTTTATGTAGGATTCAACATTTCCCGTAGATTTGGCTATAGAAATAAGAACATTATTCGCAGTTATATTATCACTTTGCATTTTAATCGCAAGATTAGCCTCTTCCCCTGCTGATGCAAAATTACCCATTTTCAAGTGGAGGTCAGCCAGAGATGCATGTGAATCTGCATCCTCTGGATTAAGTTTTATTGCCTCATAATAGGTTTCGATGGCATCGCTTAAAAATCCCATATTCATTAAGGCAGTTGCCTTATTGCTGTAAGCCGGAAAATAAGAATGGTCATATTTGAGCGACTTGTCAGCGGCCTGTATTGCTTCATCATTGCGGCCGAGATTGAGTAGGCACTGGCTTTCGAGGCAATAAATAACTGATAAATTTGGATCCATCGTTTCCATTGCCTGGAGCTCCTTCAGTGCACCATGATAGTTTTTCATTTCAACCAGAAGGTTTACCTTAACAGAACGGTACTGCAGATTTGAGGGGTCTGATGCAATAGCCATGTCTATCTGGTTCATCGCCGCTGAATAATCGTTTTTATCCATAGAATTGATTGCTTTTTCTATTACTCCGGGAAAAAATGAAGCATGACACCTATTAGGCATAACTAAAATAATACACTATATTTACCACCTTAAAATATGAAAAAAGCATAAACACCAAGATTGAAGTTAAATAAAAATAAAATAATGTTAAAAATATTACAAATTATTTTTCTCCAATGGCCTCTTCCTTTATATGATCCTGTTCCGTGCCTATAATATCCATATCCGATGCATGTTTCTTATAAATAAGAACCACAGTTAACACGATTCCAACCAATACCGCAGCTATTATTGAATATGGGGCCACGTTTCCAGGAAATGGAGGTATAGGAACAAATTCTCCATATATGGCAAAAGCATAAACAACGGTCGCCAGTAGAGGGCCAAGAGCCAGGGGCAGTAGTCCCTTCATTTTAAGTTTCAATGTTTTCTTTCCATATATGGGTAGGGAGAAGTTCGCCAGTATGTGTACTATATACAAGGCAACACCATTTACCGCTGTTATTATTGCAGCGCCCTCAAATGGGCCGAAAATAAGTCCTCCCACCAGTGTCATGGCAACTATAACAACCCATTCTATCAGGATTATTTTATTTGGGGAACCAAATTTCTTGTGCACTGTTGCAAGGGATTTAGGAAATACAATTCCATCTCTGGCAAGGGCAAAACCTTCCCTGCTGAATGCATTTCCTTCGGCAATTCCATTGGATAGGAAACTGTTAAGTGTAACGATGATAAATATAATCATGACTATAGGACCAAAGTAATTATCTACAACAGTGAATCCTGGATCAGTGGCACTTGAAAATGATGCTATCTTATTTATACCCCATCCCGCAACCATTGCGTATGAAACAAGAACATATACAACGGCCGTGATTAGCATACCCACAACTATTGATTTCTTTACAGTTTTTTTGGGTTCATGTAATTCCTCTGAAAGTGTAATTACCGAACCTATCCCCACGAATCCTAATATTGAGTAGACTGTAGCCAGGCCAAGATTGCCGAAAGAATTTCCATGTGGAGTAAATGGTATCAGGGTGTTATGTGAACCAAGCCTGATAATAATAGCTAGGGAGATAATTATTAAAGTAGTTACTTCAATTAGGCCTCCAATAATGGTATATTTAAGAGATGGCTTTAATCCTCTATATAGAAGTACAAGGATAAGTACTAATGGTATAAAAGCCAGGGGAATCCAGCCAAATGGGTTTGACGCCAGCTGTGGAATTAGCGGCCAGAGAACACCGGCAAAGAATAACACTGCGAAACCTGCAAGAGCACCCAGTATATTAACAAAATAAAGCCATCCAGAGAATATCCCCCATTTTGGGCCAAGGCCAGCACGGACATATGCATAATATCCTCCAGCGTGAGAAATCTTACCAGAGAAAACGTAATTCATGTACATTGCAGAACTGACACCTATAAGCGCCAGAAGGAATACAAAGGTTGTAGAGGCCCCTACGTAGAGAGTTTCTTCCACAAGAAAGGAAGCGGCCGTAGCAGCAGGTGCAACATAGGATATGGCCTGGAATGTTCCTGACCAGAGTCCCCCTTCGTTCTTTCTTAGCATATCTACCATCTGGTTCTCACCACCTTTGAGAATATCTCCATACCTGTGTTAAGAAGCTCCTGATCTATGTTAAGGGCCGCCATAAACCGGAACGTATCGCCATAGTGCCCACATGTATGCATAACTAATCCATTTTTAATAAGTCCTAACTTATATTTTTCCATTGATTTAGAGTCCATGGGCTTTCCGTCATAACCCAGCTCTATACCTATCATAAATCCTTTTCCCCGTACCTGGGCTATGGTATCGCTTTCAATTTCAGTAAACTGTTTCAGCAATTTGTTCCCTCTTGAAACAACACTATCAATAACTGCCGGTGTCCTCTTGATCACCTCAGTTCCCGCAGCAAGAGCTAGAGGATTAGCCCTATATGTTCCCAGATGAAACGGACTGGGGAGTACATCGTCATAGTCTTCCCGATAATACACAAGGGACATTGGGATTCCCCCACCTACTGATTTTCCAACACAAACTATATCTGGTTTTATATCTTCATGCTCAAATGCCCAGATTTTTCCAGTACGTCCCATTCCGGTTTGAACTTCGTCCACTATCATTATAATATTGTTTTCATCGCACAGTTTCCTCAGAGATTTCAAAAATCCATGTGGAGGAACTACATAACCACCTTCCCCAAGAATAGGTTCCACAAGAAGAGAATCTACAGAATTTTGGGCTATAGCAATTTTTATTTGGTCTATGACATCTTCCACAGAATGATTTTCCCATAAAATACCGGGATATGGCACTCTTACTACCTTGAATCCTGGACTATTGTTTCCAGTTTTGTATTTCTTCTCATATGTGGCTGATATAATGCCTCCGGATACACCGTGATAGGCACCTTCAAATACTATAGTTGAAGCGTCTTTTCCTGAGACAGTGTGTGCAATATTTACCGCTGTTTCGCATGCATCTGCTCCACTTATTCCAAAAATAGTTTTATATTGCTGCATGTTCTGTGGAAATGAACTCCTCAGTGCCTTGAGGAAGTTAATCCTGGCCTCCGTAGGTATTTCCAATGCGTGCCATGTACTTTCCAGTTCCAATTTCACAGCATCTCTTATGAAATTAGCGTATCCAAGATTTAAAACAGATATTCCAGTCATCCAATCAATAAACAGATTTCCATCAAGATCTTCTATAACAGAATCTCGGATAGATTTAATGGCAAAGGGAAAACTTCTCGGATAACTAATTGACGAGGTTTCATATTTACCCTGTTCATACAGTGCGTCCTGGCTTCGCGGTCCCGGTATTGGTGTTTCTATATGAGGTACATGGACTTTGTTCATATTCATCATAAAAATACATACTACTAACTGAATATAATATTTTTGATAATTGTTTTATTAATTGATTTATTAGAAATATTTTGATGAAACTAAGTATTAATTCGAATAATATTCTAATATTACATGTTTTCATAATATTTATTACCTTTAATATGATATTATTATATGGATAAAATAGATTTAAAAATTTTAGGAATGCTGCACAAACAATCAAATACCCCACTAAGAAAAATTGGTATTATGACGGGATTGAATAGTCCATCAGCAGTAAGTAGAAGAATAGAGGCAATGAAAAGGCTTAATATTATAAAGAATAATATAGCAATAATAGACTATAAAATCCTAGGGCTGGATTTTTATACTATTACTTTTGTAAGGGCAAAATACGGAAAAGAATATTACAAGGATTTGGGGAAAAAACTGATGGATCTTCCTGGTGTGGTAAGTGTAGATTTCCTTTTAGGCGATATTGATTTTGTCCTTTATACAATCAGCAGAAATAGTGATGAATACCAAAAATTAATGGATACCTTATCTACCATGGATGGAATTGAAAGAACGGATTCCCATATAGTACTGCAGAACTTCAGCAGATCGAATTATGGTAATGTAAACTTATAAGTTGCTATTATGATTCTTTCATTAATCTATACACACAAATAAAAGTTTAGTGATTAATCTCCGTTTCCGTGTGTTCTGTAATGTTCTATTACATCATTTCCATCAGTTTTGAATGCATCAACGTACTGGTTTAGTACCATGTTTACAAACTTGGTAACATCTTCATGGCTATTCGATATGTTTTTATATATCTCGTCTTTTACATATATTTCAGGCATAAATGTTAAACATTATCATCCTATATATAATTTGTGAATTCTGTATACGTTAATTAACGTATAGTGTTCAATTATTTGTTGTCATATTTCTCATATAGCTATAAATTAATGAAATTTTTGATTAAAAAATAAATAATTATAATGTGGAAAACCATATATAGTGCGTATTCTCATTTCTTCCAATTTGTTGATAAGCATTAATTTAGTAGTTATTATCATAAAACGTCGAACTACGTGGCTTCGTATTAATGTTGATATCCTTTTATTTTGTATCTTGGAACTATATCTAAATTAAATGTCCATCAACTTTTACAGTATCTGTGACGATCCAAAGAACATTGCTGGAAAATGAAATGCATAAATCGTCACTTGCCTAAGTGTCCATAGTTTCCTGGACAGTTGGTCATAATTTAACTATCACCGATTTTTAAGATTTTCGAATGAGAAATCTCTTTCATACGAGAATATATTGAAGTGGTCGAAAGATTTATCATTTCTATCGTTATAATGACTTACCTGCTGGTAGACGGAAGTGAAAATGGTCGATAATCTATTGCTTCATGTATGCCTGCATCTATAAAACTAAATGATTCGGCAGAAGAGGCAGAGTACATAAACAACGAGAGAGATATGATACCTTAGAATTCTGCAAGCAACATGTGAAATGAGAAATTCCTTCCTTAAGATGTAGGTGATGTCATTATAGATAATGGGATAACTCATTTATTACATTCATGAGAAAGGATATCAAATAGTCATCCAGATGTAAGGGCTTCAATCTCATAGAAAGAATATGGAAATGAATACTATGAAAAATAATAATATTATTGAAATTGTTTTTTGTCTTCGAGCTAATATATCAACTGGGAGAGGTACAGAGAACTATGTCCTTAACTTAGTTAAATATAAGCCAGAAGATATCAATGTCCTTATTCTGGATACTGATTTTACTCCAGTGCAAAGACTTAGCAACGTATATGTTCAAAACACTATTAGTCCGATTAAAAGAATAACAATACATAGAACTAATTTTGCCAATATTGATAATATTTTTTTAAGAATGTACAGGTTAATAATATCTAACCCTATTAGAAAAGACATTAAACGTTTAAAAAAAACAGAGTATGATACATATAATCGGATAAGAAGAGCAGATGTGGCTTATCTTTTCGCCAATGAATATTCTATATTATTTCGGGGAAGAAATATTCCCGTTATAGGCAGCAATCATAGCGATGAGTTAACTATGTTTCACCCAAAATCCTTCGCATCTAAATTATATAGTAGATTTTACATATATCTGAATTTTAGAAATATTAATGGAATGCATATATTCCCAAAACAGAAATGGTTATTGCCTATTTTGGAAAAGAAATATGGTATGAAAAATAATTTTATTTTGCCAATAGGTGTAGATACTAATTTATTCAATCCAGATTATGCTCTGCATAATAGAAAATTAAAATTTCTTTTTGTAGCTGCATTGAACTATTCAAAGGGGTTGGATATAATATTGCCGTTAATAGAAAGATTTGACAATGAGAATATAGAGTTTCATGTCGCCGGTGGCGGATCCTTAGAAGATATGGTCAGTAGCAATAAAAAAATAATTTATCATGGAATACTAAGTAACAACGGGGGATCCTCAG
>NZ_KI542704.1:2178-3117 GCF_000496155.1 Ferroplasma sp. Type II | reverse complement strand
ATGATGAGAAAATAAGAATGGAAATCCTGGAACTCAGTGACAGGGACAACTACATAGCAACACAGTACCATGCCGAGTTCCAGTCAAGACCGTTAAATCCCTCTAAGGTACATTTATATTTCATAAAAAAATCACTGGAATACAGAAAGGAAAAAAGAGGTAATGTTTATGAAAGAAGTGCTGAATAATTTAGTAAAAAAAATGAATGATAAGATAGCAAATGATCAGGCATATGCAAAAAAGCTCCAGAGCGTCACTAAAAGCATTGATATAATATTCGATGACAAGGATTCTTATTATTTCAAGGTCGAAAATGGGCATATAACAGAGCCACAGGAGGGAAAGATAGATGCAGATATTACAGTAACTGTCAGTTCCGATGTTTTCAACAAGATTTTATCAAAGGAAGTCAACGCCATGGATGCATATATGAAACAGCAGATAAAAATAAAATCATCGCTTATGGATAAGTTATTATTGAGCGATCTACTGAAAGCATAGGATGATAGACCACAACCTTGATAAATATAACCAGATACTCAGGAATAAGGTAAATGAGTGTTATCAGACTGCTGAGGAGGCACGTTCCCTTGGAAAGGATGTTTCAACAGATGTTGAAATACCCCTCGCAAACGATATGGCAGAAAGGGTTGAGAAATTAATACAGATTGATGGGATAGCAGATGATATAAGGGAATTGAGCAAAACGCTTTCAAGGGAGGAGGTATCGCTCAAGATATCCAGAAAAGTTGCCGAGATTCTTAAGGATGATAGAAGGCTTGCACTTGAAAAATCCGTCCGTGTTGGACTTGCCATACTTACTGAGGGAATACTGGTTGCCCCTCTTGAGGGAATCAAGGAAATAAACATAGTTTCAAATGATGATGGCACTGAATATGTTGATATTGTTTATTCAGGACCCATAAGAAGTGCAGGAGG
>NZ_KI542704.1:0-828 GCF_000496155.1 Ferroplasma sp. Type II | reverse complement strand
TATTTTAATAAAACTGGGGATAGAATTCAGGCCCGAAGCAGACTCACTTGAAGTTGATGAATATTATCCACTTCTTGTGTCAACGGGATTTTCAATAGAAAATAGCATAATTGTAAAGAAAGGGTCTTACAATTCTGATAAGGCACTCGAGGCTGTGAACCAGCTTTCAGGAATGATAATTAAGGCCAGATCACCTGTACGCGTTGGAGCAAGGCTTGGAAGACCTGAGAAGGCAGGTGACAGGAAAATGAAGCCAAAGTACATTCATTGTTCCCCATACTGAATTATGGTGACAACAGGCGTTCCATATTAAATGCTGCAAAGAACAAAAGTGAATATGCCATAGAGTTGAACGAGAGGATATGCAAAAATTGTGGAAATGAAACACCTTTGACAGTATGTGAAAACTGTGGTTCCGTTACATATAACCAGAAAAAGATTAAAAAAATGAATATAGACCTGAGCGCAATACTGGAAAGAGCCGAATCAAGGCTGAACATAAAACCTGAACAGGTAAAGGATCTTAAGGGGGTTAAGAAATTAATGTCCAAAAACAGCGCCGTAGAACCTCTGGAAAAGGGTATTTTAAGATCCATACATAATATAAGTATAAACAAGGACGGAACCTGCAGATATGATATGTCAGATATACCCATAACCCATTTCAAGAAAAGTGAGCTTAATCTTTCATCAGAACAACTTGTTGGTTTGGGATATCCGGATCAGGAATTGAACGAGATATATCCACAGGACATTATAATACCAGAGGATTCAGCAAAATACCTGTTAAATGTGGCTAATTTTGTGGACGACATGCTGGTAAGATAT
>NZ_KI542703.1:5343-6576 GCF_000496155.1 Ferroplasma sp. Type II | reverse complement strand
CTGAGGATCCCCTATGTCATCCTTTTAACTTCCAAACTCTTTGCCACATTATTCTCCACAACTCTTAAAAGATCGTATCCTGATCCTGAGCTACCTGGGCTGGCATAATTCCTAGCAAGCATTTCAATAACTATCCTGTCTGGATGTTCTATGTTGGGATCTAGATGAAACATTACTACACCGTCGATGCCCCCATTATGTGATTCTTTCACAATTACGATATTATTGTCTGCCCGGCTCCAGTCATAAAAATAAGAGAGTTTGTAATCGCGCATTTTTTTATCTTCCGATACGAATTCTTTGCCGGTATCAGACTGCCTGATCAGCCTGTAACCATGTGGCAGCTGCACAGTTATTGAATGGCCTATCACAACTCCTGGCATTTATTACACCATAAATAAAATAATAAGCTATCTTTGATAAATTTTTTGTATTTAACTTATCATAAATAATTTTCACGCATTCTCTCACAGGGATGGATACATTCTAAAGGATAGATCAAAATATTTAAAGCTACCATTAATATAGATCATTCTGTTTAGGAATGCAATTGAAATATATTTATAGATTTTAAATAAATCCATTGGTGTGGTATTCCTATGTTTATGATTTTCAGCATTTACTCGACTTATTGATTAAGCAATAACACTGTAATAGCAACTTAAACCGAATAATTTATAATATATATACAGATGGGATTTTATGCAGGGATATTATAAAGGCAATATTAAGGGTATAGAAAGTCAGGAAGTCAAGGTTGGAAATTCCCGGGGGACATATATCCAGTGGCTAATAACCGACAGGCAAGAAAGCGCATATGCAATGAGGCGCTTCATTATAAAACCGGATGGATTCATACAGCTACATTACCATGACTATTTTGAAAGCCTTTACATTATTGATGGAAAATGCAGTGTGAGTGTTAATGGAGATTATATGGAACTAGGCAGGGGTGATTTTATCTTTATTGACACAAAATACAGTCATGAAATCAGAAACATTGAGAATAGAGATCTCGAATTCATATGTGTTATAAACTATACAGAAAATATGGGTATAACGCCAGTTTATGAAGACAGTGAAAAAAAACACAGCAATTAATTATAATTTTATTTTTATAAAATAATTGGAGAATTTAATCCTGTGGATGATATTATTTTACATAATAGTTAAAATATGGAATTTATATTATAATCACATGCCTGGTAAATATATACTATCAATAGATGCCGG
>NZ_KI542703.1:0-5293 GCF_000496155.1 Ferroplasma sp. Type II | reverse complement strand
ATCCTTGATTCCATGAATTTGATCAGGAAGTATGAATCGCCGAAATCAAGGATCAGTTTCTCTGGTTTTATCCTCTCCTTTCCAGGCCTGATGAATTCATTACTTTCCCTGTCAACAACCTGCCCGAGGTATTTGCTTTTCTGTGCCGGTTTTTTCTTCATCTTGTCATAGTATGATGTTACTTCATAGGCATATTCTTTGTTCCCAATCTTCTTGAATCTTATGAAAGACATAATGTGTAATTACACATTATGATTTAACCTTTACTGTTCCGTAAAATAAAGGAGAATATGGTATCATAATGCCTAATGATTAGGGAATTTAGGAATTTCTTCTGTTGAAAAGGTAATTTCAGAGGCCATAAAAATTGCGGGGATAAGTGTAAAAGATATTGACTCTGCAGGAATTACCAATCAACGGGAAACAACTATTGTCTGGGACAAAAACAGCGGGATTCCAGCATACAATGCCATAGTCTGGCAGGACAGGCGCACTGAATACATAATGAAGGAAATGGCAGTCTATACAAGCCTCATAGGTGAAAAAACTGGGCTCAGGCCTGACCCATATTTTAGTGCAGGAAAAATAAAATGGATAATGGATAATGTTGAGGGCATCAGAGAAAAAGCTGAAAAGGGCTCTATGGTATTTGGTACTGTAGATTCATGGATTTTATATAACCTTGACAGTTCCAGACCACATGCTACCGATTACACTAATGCCTCCCGAACAATGCTGTTCAATATTAGAAAATTGGAATGGGATCGGGAACTTATGGATTTATTCAGAATACCTGAGTCCATGCTTCCTGAAGTACATCCATCACTTAGCACATTTGGAACTCTTTCACTGATTCCAGGCAGGAAAATTCCAGTATATTCAATTATTGGGGACCAGCAATCAGCCCTATTCGGACATGCCGCAATATCAAAGGGTATGGCTAAAAACACATATGGCACTGGCTCCTTCATGCTTGCAAATTCTGGATCAGACATACCAAATGCAGGGGCTCTTATTGGGACAGTAGCTTACGGTCTTGAATATAAGAAAGTGAGCTATGCTGTAGAAGGAAGCATATTCAGTGCGGGATCGGCCATAGACTGGACAAAAAAACTATTGAATGTAAAATCATACAGCAAATTTGAGGAAATGGCACTGAAGTCCAGGAATACGAGTTCATATCTAGTTCCAGCATTCACAGGACTCGGCTCTCCATACTGGGATCCTTCTGCTAGAGGTATTATAATAGGCCTAAGCCACTCAACTGGAAGGAATGAAATGGCACGTATGGCGTATGAATCGGTTGCTTACCAGACAGAAGACGTGCTTCTTGAAATCGAAAAAATTGCTCCGGTTAAAGAACTGAAAGTAGATGGTGGTTTAACTAACAGCCAATTTCTCATGCAGTTCCAGGCCGACCTTTCGGGGCATAAAATAATAAAGACAGATACAATAGAAATTACTGCCACAGGGACGGCCTATATAGCAGGAATAGCATCGGGATTTTGGAAACTTGGGGAGCTGCAGGCAATGTCATCTGTTGAACGGGAATACTATCCTGATACAGGATCAGAGAAGGCCAGAAAAGGTTACATGGCATGGAAAAGGGCTGTGACACATTCGTTTGGCTGGGAGATTTAATTCAATACTGTATTTGTGGTAAATATTATATAAAATCCTGTCATAGGAAAAGATGGATGAAGCTGAAGATATTTTAAAACGGAATATTGGTTTCTCTGAGAAATACATGGACAGGTCACGTGACCCCTCCTCAGATTTTTATGGATACTGCAATGGGAAATGGATGGAGGAGAATTCCATGCCTGAAGACAAATCAAGATATGGTGCCTTTGATATGCTCTATGAAAAGAATATGTATATTTTAAAAAGTATACTGGAAAACGCAGAAAAAAACCCAAAAAACCATATTGAAAAACAACTTGGAATTTTCTACAGGTCTGCAATGGATACAGAGTCTATTGAAAAGGTAAAATTCGCTCCTGTAGAGGGTCTTATGCATCGCATTGGTGAGTTGACACCAGCCAATATTCCTGAAATATTCGCTGAACTGACAATGAAAAGTGTCCAGATACCCTTTGATATTGGAAGTGCCGAGGACGCAAAAAATGCAGACATATACTCACTTTACATAGGCCAGGATGGGCTTTCCCTTCCAGACCGGGACTATTATCTGAATGAACAGATGAAGCCAATTCTTGAGGCTTATAAAAAACATATATCCAATATGTTTGAACTGTATGGTTATGATGCCAGCAAGGCACAGAAGGCAGCGGAAACTGTGGTATCAATTGAAACTGAACTGGCAAAGTATAGCAGGAGCAAGACAGATCTGAGAGATGTGGAGAAGGCTTACAATAAGTTTCCAGTAAGGGAATTATATAATCAATATCCTGAGTTCGGATTAGAACGTTACCTCAGATTTATAGGTGCTTCTAATATTGAATATGCAATAGTTGATGCTCCAGAATTTTTTAACAGCACAGATGAAATGTTAAAAAATAGACCAGTAGAAGATATTGCTGAATACCTTAGGTGGAAGGTTCTCACAGGCAGTGCCCCATTTCTTCATGAGGCCGTTGTCAACGAAAATTTTAATTTTTTCAGAAAAATCCTTCTTGGACAGGAAAAGATAGCTCCAAGATGGAAAACAGTAGTAAATGTTATAGATGCATCCATAGGGGACTCCCTGGGAAAAGCCTACGTTGATAAGTATTTCGGGAAGGATGCTGTGGAGAAAATAACAGTGCTCGTGAACGATCTGAAAGATATATTCCGCGAAAGGTTGGAGAAAAACCCGTGGATGGGCAGGGAAACACGTGAAAAGGCACTACTTAAGTTTGCTACATTCCGTGCAAAGATCGGGTATCCAGAACATTTGAAGGATTATTCTTCCGTGGTTATTAAACCGGATGATTATATAGGCAATGTTGAGAGATCGGCTTTATTTGAAATAAAACGGCAGATTGGGAGAATTGGTGGACAGGTAGACCGGGAAGAATGGTTTATGACGCCTCCCACAGTTAATGCCTATTTCAATCCTATGGGAAACGAAATAGTATTTCCAGCTGGAATTATGCAGCCACCATTCTTCGATCCTGCAATGGATGATGCAGTAAACTACGGCGGAATAGGTGGTGTAATATCGCATGAAATAACACACGGATACGATGACCAGGGAAGCCACTTTGACGAGCATGGAAATATGGTAAACTGGTGGACAGAGGAAGACAGGAAGCGTTTCGATGACATGGCAGAGAAGGTGGTAAATCTCTATTCTTCAGTTGAAATACTCCCTGGACTGAAGGTCAATGGCAAACTAACACTTGGAGAAAATATTGCAGATCTAGGTGCAGTGCTGATTGCCTATGAGGCACTCCAGAAACGGCTCAGGGCAGAACCTGAGAAAAATAAAATAATAGATGGATTGACACCTGAGCAGAGGTTTTTCATATCATGGAGCCAGGTGTGGAGGACAAGAATCAGGGACAATGAAGCAAGGAGGCTTGCAACCATAGACCCGCATTCACCAGGATCTGTGAGATCACAACTCCCTCCATGGAACCATCCGAAATTCCACAGTGATTTTGGGATCTCTGCACCAGGCAGGGAACAAATTATAATGTGGTAACAGCCACATACCAACTTTATTTCCAGTTTAGACTTTGAATTATACCCAGAATTTCATGGATATCTTTTATTTCATAATCCTTATTCTCAGATTTTTTTTGGATTCCATGGTCAACGAGTATGGCAATACATCCCAATTTTTTAGCTGGGATCAAGTCGTTATCTATGTCACCCACAACTACAGTCTTAGAAGGAGTAGATCCCATAATTTTTATAGCTTTCAGATAGGCTTCCGGGTGCGGTTTGCCTAATGATACATCATCCATTGTAACTATTGCATCGGCTTTTATTTTTATTTTTTCGACCATATTCCTCCTTGAGGATGTGACTATAGCAATTTTAAACCCTGATTTTTTTAACTCATGGAATGTTTCCTCAACATCCGGATAAAATTTAACATCATTTAACATCTTTTCAAAATATTTTTCCTCTGTTTTTTCTATTTCAGGATCCTTTGCATTCATCTTCTTGATGAGCATTGACCCCGGATAGCCGATCATCAGCCGTATAACCTCAGGATCAGTGTCCATTCCATAATCTTTAAATGCTAGCTGCCATGCCTGAATCCTGTAGGGTATTGAGTTCCATATTGTTCCGTCAAGGTCAAAGATTATTGCTTTGTTTACTGAAAAACTATCCATGTCCGGATAATTAAATATGGGTAATTAAATTTATCAACAATAATTTATCAAAATGAGGCAAAAAATCATGGACTCCTTACATTTGGGAGATTAATGTTAGATATTGGGAAAAATAAAAAATTCAATTTCCAACATGAAAAGTATACTCCAGGAAAGATGTTATTCATTTGGCATCTGCTTTTATATGTAATGAAGGCAGATGAGGAAATGTTCTAAATGCATATTGGCAAGATAATGAATCAGATCATTTAGCATAATGTAAGATTTAATATATGATAATTTAAAATATAATTTATGCTCTACATGACGGTGAATTGCCATAGAATGATGAATCTTTAATAATACATTCATTTCACTCATTTACCGTATTTTACCAGTTTTACCTTCTCGGTGCTTATTCCCATCTCCCTTTTATTATTCTTTATTGTCACGGAATTTCCATAGCTATGAGCACCAACAACACTACATCTACCCTCCCTGAATTCCACTACATAACAAAACATCTGTAAATGTGTATGTATCACCCCGAGCTAACTTCTGCTTTTTCCATGTTTTCAAAGCCCCCCAATTAACTCTAGGGCTATTCTTATGGAACAGAATTCTCATGGGGGAGCTAACTTTAATCCTTCACAGGAAGAACTTTGGTTTTCTTTATCATTTCGTTTCTCCTTCCCAGCACTTCCCTTGAAAACAGTACCACAAATCCAGCAATAACAAAGGACATTGCTCCAATGGTAAATGCATACCTGAACGCGGTGGCGTCTGGGAATGAAAATATTATTTTTCCCGTTGCAGTGTGAACAACATCCACTACAGTATACAGTGAAAGTACTGTGCCTGCTATGGGTGCACCGATACTGCTCCCTATATATCTAAAGGTACTGTTCATTGATGTGGCTAGTCCCATGTCCCGTGCCTCAACGGAAAGTACAAGCAGATTGATTATTGATGCATTCATTATTGCCATCCCCGAACCAATTATGACCTCATCGGCAAGTGTCATT
>NZ_KI542702.1:0-7294 GCF_000496155.1 Ferroplasma sp. Type II | reverse complement strand
ACAATGGATGAGTTTAATAAGTTAAAAGACGCACTAAAATAATAAATTTACGAGTAAATTAACAGGAAAGCTCCGATCTTTGGAGGGGGGATGAATTGAGACTGTTTTGTCGGGAATGACCCAGTATGCATACTGAGGAAAACTTTCTGTTACTCACCGAGATACATTATGAACTAGACTTTTGCATTAATTATATTCACACTTAACAATTTAATATTGAAATTCGAAACGGTTAAGAATTTGCCGTGCGTTTGTGTGACATATGGAAATCCCAGTAGTGAAGAACCGAGAAATTCTTGATGGACTTTTGATCAATTACAGATCAGCATTTCCTGAAATCAGACAGTTCAGGCACTTCTCTGAACTAATCTCTGTCTTGAATAATTCAGAGAAAAGAAGCGTAGCCCATCTCAACTCCATCATATCAGATCATGCGAATCAGTCGAACATGAACAGGTTTCTTTCCTCCAAAATAGATGAGGATCTCATATTCCACTGAAACGTCAATCCTATCAACACCATGGGGGAGGAAAGAATAAAGAAGATGCGGGGTGGATATCTGATCGCTTCACTGGAAGTTAAAAAAAACCCCTCTAACCTGTTATAAATTGATAAAAATATGCAAACCGATGCTATATTGTAACATTTTAAACTGGTGCAAGCCATGTAAAGGAAGGGAGATGCTGATGAATAATTCACTACCCTGTTCAGTATACACAAAAGAACTGGTGGAATATGCAAACAGAATAAGAGATGCCCAGAAATTGTTGTCGGAAAGTAAATTGATCAAAATTTTTACAACTAAATGAGCAAGAAAGCCACTGAACCTACGATGTGGATGAATTAGGAAATGATTATATCGATTCATGCAAGGAAGAATCAGAAGTTAATCCATTGGATAAGTCCTGAAAAATGGCATTATGGAGATTTCTTCCATGAAATCCTCCATAAGAGGTTAGGAACGCCTCTATGTTCCGGTTAGATAATTATACAAATAAAGGTGTGTCCCAATCGCACGTAGACAGGGATGTGTGCAAAGGGAGCACTGATACCCCTAAAGAGACAACGCTGTAACCGACAGTGACCTTAAGACTTAGCAATAAGTTCTTGTAAAACCGTCAGGGCCGTGAGGAATGAGGGCGAATACAAAGCAAGGGTGAGAGCCTCCTTTCGTTGATGAGAGTATGTCAGATCGTAACGTCTTAACTGTAAATCGATACACATATTTTTTCTATATGGCAATATTCCGTGTAGATCATCTTGATCTATTCCCATAATGGTGTTATGGTTAAAATCATTATACAAGATAATGCAAATGGTTTTCCAATAAATTATTTATCAATATTACTATCGAAATTTATATATATATTCATGTATTAATTTCATTATGGATCGAAAAACTATTATAGCATTTTCGTTTGCTACTAATAGGTTAGGTGCTGGCCTTGTAGGATTGGTTTACTATAACCCAGAAATCCATAGTGATAATTATAATCATATAAATATACCCAAATTGGGACATTATGTTCATGAATATAATTTAAAGGATGCAGGCAGTGTAAGCCATAGAAGCACATTTAGAAATGAAACACCTGCAACAAATGGAAGCAATACAACAGGCAATAATACAATAATTATGAATTATACATTCTATAGAGGAAATAATAATGTAACTGGAGAACTTTTAAACGTGTACGTTAATGGAAAATTGGAACATAGATCATTACTAATCAACAGCACAGAATTAAATAATAATTTTACAGTGGTACCGTTATATTCTAAATCAGGAAACTATAATGTAACTGTATTAAATACCAATACTACTAATAATACAAAGAATGCAACAGGCAATAATCCCAATGTATATGTAGATCTTCAGGCAATCTTTTCATATGGTTACGGAGGGGAAGCACTTGCATTTAACCAGTATATGACAGGATTATTATTTGCTGTAGTGAGCGCTGGAGCTGCACTAGCAGCTATTGCAACTGCTGGTTTGGTTTCAGGGATACTGGCTATAGGGGCAACTGTAATTGGTCTATATGATTGGTGGGGTGGGGGAAATGGTGTGTTTTTCTTTGTGCATACATATGCATATATATGCATGGATAAATTCAACTAATAAAAAGGTACTACAAAATGACGTATAAAATTACGGATCATATCCTGTAACTTTATATAATGGTGATTTACAATGAAGAAAAATCCCGTGGAAATATGCAATCGTTTTTGTCATTTTATTATTCCTGCTAGTTATTATGCAGTTGGTCTCACTTCTTACACCATATAATTTAATGGGTAAATCCATTATTTGTGTATAGTGCAATATTTTCCGCATGGTGTGCCGTTGGTGTAGGTATATATGGAACATATTTTGCGTCAAAACTAAATAAAAAGGGAGATACTACAAAATGACCTTAAAATTACGGATCATATCCTGTAACTTTATACAATGGTGATTTACAATGAAGAATAATGCCCGTGGAAATATAGAATCGTTATTGTTATTTTAACATTGCCTATGCTGGTTACGCAGTTAGTCTCATTTCTTACACCATATAATTTATGGGTAAATCCATTAATATCGTTTAGTACAATATTTTTTATTATGTGCGCCCTTGGTGTGGATATATATGGAATGTATATTGCGTCAAAACTAAATAAAAAGGGAGATACTACAAAATGACCTTAAAATTACGGATCATATCCTGTAACTTTGTATAATGGTGATTTACAATGAAGAAAATGCCAATAAAATATGCAATAATTTTTGCCATTTTATCATGGCCTCTGCTAGTTATATCCTTGGTCTCATTTCTTACTCCATATAATTTAATCGTAACTCCGTTATTTGTGTATAGTGCAGTATTTTCCGCATGGTGTGCCGTTGGTGTAGGTATATATGGAACATATTTTGCGTCAAAACTAAATAAAAAGGGAGATACTACAAAATGACCTTAAAATTACGGATCATATCCTGTAACTTTATACAATGGTGATTTACAATGAAGAATAAAATCCCGTGGAAATATAGAATCGTTATTGTTATTTTAACATTGCCTATGCTGGTTACGCAGTTAGTCTCACTTCTTACACCATATAATTTATGGGTAAATCCATTAATATCGTTTAGTACAATATTTTTTATTATGTGCGCCCTTGGTGTGGATATATATGGAATGTATATTGCATTTAAACCTGATTTCCCGCTTTTTACCACCATTATATTTTAACTGAACCCATAGTTCTCACAGTTTCTGGCATAGAAATATTTAATAATCATGGTGGTATTTACCATCATTACAGGAAAGGTTCAGAAGATCAGGAAGACAGTCAACGGGTCTGTTTACGTATATGAGAGAATTCCATACTATGATCCAGCGATCAGGAACACAAAATATCATTACAAATACGCTGGAAAGGAAGATAAGGGCGAAGTAAGGAAGGTTAGGTCAGTACTGCCCAGAAGATCACTTGTCTATGGCCCATTCATTCCCATAATGGACATTGTGAAACAGCTTAATATTCAGGACATGCTGAAGTCCTACCTTACCGATGGGGAAAGCCAGAAGGTTATTGCACTGGCAATATCAAAGGTTGTGAGGCCATTGCCCATGTCATCCATACCGACATGGTATGGGGGGACATATCTCTCCACTGTATATCCTGTTAACCTGGACTCACAGAGAAACAGTGAACTCATGGAGAAGATTGGTTCCTCTGATATTTATCGCAGATTCTCGCAGGACTTAATAAAGAAGCTGCATCCAGGCAATTCCCTTCTCTATGATATCACATCAATAGCATCATATTCATCCGCATCAATATTCGAGTATGGGCATGCAAAGGATCATCCTGAACTTGAGCAGATAAATCTCAGCCTTGTCATGGAGAGGGACCGCCATCTTCCATTATCCTTTGAGATATATCCGGGAAGCATTCCTGATGTTACAACACTGAAAAGGGCTGTGAAACAACTACAGCCAGTCATTTCAGATATTGCACTGATACTTGACCGTGGCTTCTTCTCCATGGACAATCTCAGGCTCCTCAAAGAAGCGGAATATATCATCGCAGCATCCTTCATGAGGAAGGAGGTGAAAGCAGTATATTCCAGTGCATCAAAAACAGTGGACAGGGCAGACAATGTGATAATGTATGAGGGATACCCAATATTCTGCAAGAACATATCATTCTCTATGGAGGATCTGGAACTCCATGGCTATTTCTACCATGATGTCAGGAGGGAGAGCGATGAACGAGCCGATCTGCACAGGAACATAATGGAACGCAGGAAAAGGATAGAGTCACTGCAGGTGAGGAGGGGAATTAAAAAGAGCATAGAATCTATTGCAGGTTCATACATGAGGTATATCACATACAGGATTGAGAATAATGCTACTGTTACAAGTGCAAGGGACAATGCCATATCTGCTGCAGAGAACAGGATGGGAAGATTTTTACTGGTATACAGGGGAGAATACTCAGGATCCGGCTGCCTGAGTGTATACAGGCACAGGGATGCCATAGAGAAGGCATTTCGTGTACTCAAAACTGATATGGATATATTTCCACTCAGGGATCATAAGGAATCCACCATACGTGGAACAGTATTTGTGTTCTTTCTTTCACTTCTAATAAGATCAGCTCTGAGAAGGGGTATGGAATCCACTAAACTCAATGAGAAATACTCAATGGAGAGAATGTTCCTTGAGCTTGAGAAACTGCATATGGTAGAGGACCAGAACGGTGACCTTAAGGAACTGGAGAGAACGAAAAAACAGAAGGACATACTGGATCTACTGAACTCAGTATCATGGTGGTAAAAGTAGGGAGTTCAGGATTTAAACTAAATAAAAAACGAGATCCTGAAAGATGAGCTTATTGTAATCATTTTTAATGCAACTATCTCAATAAAAAGCGGTTAGAATATCGTTGCATATGCAATTATGTGTATAAGTATTGTCCTTCAAATCGGTCACTTTTGGGACTGGTACACTCATTAATGGTGGATATAAATGAGTGGTGGAGAGCTGGAAGGGTTTTTAAAATTGTTATGATTAATGGATAATCTAAAGCGTTATCCTCCAGAAAATATTTCAAGAAAAACTAGATGGTCTTCTGGATTTACCAGTACATCAGAAGTGGCAGGTAGCCCGTTGAGTATTGCAACAAATCCTTCCTCATCGATATTTATAATATTATAAATATTCCTGAGCTTTTCACTTTTGTCCAGTTGGAGTTTTCGTTTTTCCTTTCCTATTATTTCTATCATAACAGCTCCGGGCAGATTCGAACTGCCGTCATCGGATCCAAAGTCCGGAATGCTTGTCCACTACACCACGGAGCTCTAATTACCATAATTATGAATGAATATTAAAATGTGTTGCGAAAATATATTTAAAAATTGTTTTTATTTTTTGGCGGAGCAATTGAATTCATCACTGCATGTCCTTCCCAGGCTTCTCAATATGGAAAAGACGATTCCGAGCCCTTTCTGTGCATCCTCATCTTTCATTGCACGCAGAGTTCCCATCATTCCACCCACTGGTGTGACAGTATCGGTTTTGATTGCATTTTCCACTGCCTTTATCATGTTAACATAATGTGGTGCAACACTCAGGTCAAGTCGGCCTAATGACTCTAAAATTGGTTTTTCATTCATGATCAGGTTCATGGTAAAATCGTTGGATAGAAGTCCCATAACCATGCCCATTGCATTGTCATCCTGTAATATGCCAAGCACAGGATCAAGAAGTCCTTTGTTCTGTATTACTGTGACCATCTCAAGAAGATTGCTCAGAGCCTTTACATTCTTCTCCTCTGACATGATCTTTAATAAGGTCATTACAGAATCTGTTTTAGTTGTAAGGGATAATACATCGTCGCTTGTCAACAGACCGAATACTGTTTTTAAGGTTTCATCGTCACTCAATATTCCGGATATTACATCCAGAAATCCAAGGTTGTCAAGTTTTTTTATTAGCTCAACCGCCCTTGTCAAACTGGAAATATATTCCGGTTTCATCAATTTTTCTAACTGTTCATCTTCTGACATCATAATTATTCACCAGCTTGCTAGATATTTGTCAAGTGCCATATCTCCATTTGTCCACATGAAGTATTTAGTAAACAGTTCCTTCTTTATATGGTTTGTGGCTGATGGTTGTGCTATCTTCTTATCACCGCCATAGAATGTTGTATCATTCACGGCTATAGCGAATCCTTCCAGTGGATTGTCTGCTATGCATACAATTTCTGGGGTGTATGTCTCTATTTTTGTGGGGACACCAAGCCTGTTAGCAAGATCCTGTATTGCAATCCTGGAGGTTTGCACAGCGAGGAATCCAAGCTTTGGAACCGTTATCTGATTTGAATCGCCACATGAGTAAACATTGGGATATTTAACAGATCTCATATGTTCGTCAGTAACCATGAATCCTCCATCATCGAAAAGATCAGGTGTTGAATTTTTCACTGCGTCATTGGCTTCATATGGGGGCAATATAACTGCAATATCTGCTTTTATAGTCTTTCCATCTTCTCCCACAATTTCATCTTTTTTGATTTCCTTTACGCGGAAATTCCATACCGTGTCAAAGCCAGCCTGGCTATACATAGTTTTTACTACTCCCCTTGTTTCCTTTGATATATCTGTGAGTACTTCTTCTCCCGGTGAAAATATTGTTATGTGGGTTTTATCCATAACCCCCTTCTTCTTAAGGAAGGCAGGAATCATTAATGAAAGCTCAAAAACTGGCCCCTCACATGCAGAATCTGCAACGGACGCCCAGTTTGTTGGGTATTTTCCTCTTGGTGTAAGTGTTCCCTGATAGAAAATGCCAGATCCTATTGCTATATTTCCACCCTCGAATTTCTCTAATCTTTCATAAAGGGCTGTTGCAAAATCTGGTTCACAGGCACTTGCCCCATATTCATCCCAGCCCTTCAGGTGTTCCACACCAAGTTTTGCCCCGAATGCAACTACTAGGTAATCATAAGTAATATTTTCCTTTTTACCGTCCGGTGTTGAATATTCCACCTTATTCTTTTTTGCATCTATTGCATTTACCGTTCCTAATATAAATTTAATTCCCTTTGCAGGCAAAGCCGTTGTAAGATCCACCTCTAGATCTTCTGCTTTATAGACACCGATGCTGACATGGGGCATTCCTGGTCTGAATGCGGCGTATGGAGTGTTATTTATTAATGTTACATCTATCTTATCCCCAAGCAATCTCTTTGCTGTATAAGCTGCCGTCAATCCGGCAAACCTTCCACCTAAAACAAGTAA
>NZ_KI542701.1:6007-7129 GCF_000496155.1 Ferroplasma sp. Type II | reverse complement strand
GAGAGTTTGCTTTCTGTTATTATGGATTTATAAGTGATACAGCAGATCGCACATCATCATTTTCTATTGTTTTTGAAAGCCGGTATTCTGCCATGTATGCCGCTTTTTGCAGGAGTTCTATGGCGAATCTGGCACTACCGAACTGACCGGAGATTTCAGATATATACTGGAGTATGGAATCTGGGCATGTGCCAGGATCAAGAGCCATAGATGCCCGGTCAGTTATAATGCGGTTTATTTCATCGCTGCTGTATTTATTGAATTTGAGCTCCACTATTGTTCCATATTTCCTTTCCATATACATAAATGGGCTCTCCATGGATATCAGGATAGTGCTTAATTCGGTCCCGTAGATTTCGGATGCCCTAAACAGGTTGTACAATCCGGTGGAATCACCTTTTAGCATCCCGGTGGCTTCGTCTATTACAAGAATTATGTTTCCACGGAATGATATTATGGAATTAAGGGTGGAAAAAATATCTGAATATGAAAGTCCGCGATATGAGACCGGCCTCCCCAATCTTGAAATAACATGTTCCAGCAAATTTTTTACATTTCTGAATGACAGCGCATTTTCGTAAATAATGGATTTATTGTCCCGCATGAGAAATTTCACAGTAGAGGTTTTGCCAGTACCGGAATCTCCATGAATTATGATATTGTTTGTTATTCCACTTGCTGATGGGTCAATAACAGTGGACTGGATGGTAGCTATTTTATCATCCCTGAAAAATAATTTCTCAGGTACATATGAAGTGTCAAGAGGTGCAGGATTTACAACTATCATTGCATATGCAATTTCATTAAAGTAATAAATTTTCCCGTTTTAGAATTCCGTTACTTAGGGGTCCGTGACTTTACACCTATTTTATTTTTATTGATATAGGAATACTATTTTTCAATGTTTTCCAAATACTATGGGGTGGGTACACTAATCTTTAATCATGCTTTCCATATCCATTATTTTACCTATGAAATCAGAGATCTCTGATTTACATTCTATTCTCACTGTTACACTCTTTCCCCTTTCTGCGTAATTGAGATTTATGTGCTCAGGTATCCTACTGTGGATATAAGGGAAAACAGGTTTATCATGTAAATGGATTATATTATACAAGAATT
>NZ_KI542701.1:2245-5957 GCF_000496155.1 Ferroplasma sp. Type II | reverse complement strand
ATAGCATCGGTTTGCATATTTTTATCAATTTATAACAGGTTAGAGGGTTTTTTTTTAACTTCCAGTGAAGCGATCAGATATCCACCCTGCATCTTCTTTATTCTTTCCTCCCCCATGGTGTTGATAGGATTGACGTTTCAGTGGAATATGAGATCCTCATCTATTTTGGAGGAAAGAAACCTGTTCATGTTCGACTGATTCGCATGATCTGATATGATGGAGTTGAGATGGGCTACGCTTCTTTTCTCTGAATTATTCAAGACAGAGATTAGTTCAGAGAAGTGCCTGAACTGTCTGATTTCAGGAAATGCTGATCTGTAATTGATCAAAAGTCCATCAAGAATTTCTCGGTTCTTCACTACTGGGATTTCCATATGTCACACAAACGCACGGCAAATTCTTAACCGTTTCGAATTTCAATATTAAATTGTTAAGTGTGAATATAATTAATGCAAAAGTCTAGTTCATAATGTATCTCGGTGAGTAACAGAAAGTTTTCCTCAGTATGCATACTGGGTCATTCCCGACAAAACAGTCTCAATTCATCCCCCCTCCAAAGATCAGAGCTTTCCTGTTAATTTACTCGTAAATTTATTATTTTAGTGCGTCTTTTAACGTATTAAACTCATCCATTGTTATCTCACCTTTTGCGAGTCTTACCTTAAGTTCGTTCATAGGGTCCCCACCGGACGGTTGTGAATTCTTGTCACCCATAGATTTATTTATCTTATCCTGAATGTATTTTGCACCTTTTTCTGACAGTTCTCTCAATTTACGTCTGAACTCCCAAACCTCCCTTACACCCATTCCCTGAATCAGTAGTTTATCCGATAGTACACCCTGTTGCAACTCCACAGAATTTATCTGATCAAACCGAAAGGTTCTTGTTTCAAAACTAATCAGACCTTTTGAAACCAGTATCAAGCGTTGATTTGTAATTATCAGCCATGGGTGTCCCATCTGATCATTTTGGACATGCCCACTTCTTGCTGAACCAAATGAAAATCCCGGTTTAACTCCTCCAAATCCCCCCTCGGTATGGGATCCAACCACAGATCTCAGCGTAAACTCAATAGTTTCTCCGGGCATAAGTTGCTTGTGCAACCTTACGGATATCCTCTCCGGGAGCGTTGTAAACCTGCTTAATGGCTCGTTTTGTTCGGAATCATCATTTTCCATAATTCTATTATATGATATATATATTTAAATATTCCGTAATATTTTATAGTAATCCCTCATGGATTGATACACACTGGCATACTCTCGACCACAAAAGATTGGAGGTTCTCACTTTTGCTTCGTTTTCGCCTTCATTCCTCACGATACGGACGTTTTCCGAGAACCTATTACTAAGTCCTAAGGTCGCTGCCGATTACAATGGCGCCTCTTTAGGGGTATCAGTGCTCCCTTTGCACACATCCCTGTCTACGTGCAATTAGAATACGCCTTTATCTGTATTATGCCTAACCGGAACACATAAGCGTTCCCAACCTCTTATAGAGGATTTTACAGAAGAAATCTCCATAATGCCATTTTTCAGGACTTATCCGATGGATTACCTTCTGATTTCAGGTTTCACGAAACTATGTAATTATTGTACAATTCATGACCTCCCTCAACGTTGGAGTTTTATTGCTCATAGGATGATTGTAATTATTATCCCATTTTGTTAAACCTTTCTTTTTTTATAATAACGTAGTACCATAATAAAATATAATAATTCGATAAAAGTCACTATTAAAGGAATATTTACGAGTTGTGCATTAACATGGCCTAAATATGCCATATATGCTATATATCCATCAAAAATAGTGATTAATAGCAATGATAATATAAATTTATTAGGAATTTGTTTTTTATGTGCTTTATTTTGAATTTCTAATTTATTTTCATTCATTTTTTACACCTATAGATTTATCGGTTGGCAGTTTACCATATTCGATAGTACAACAACCCAGTAAAGCCGGCAGCTATCATAATAGTAGCAAATGAAAATGCTATAATAGTTTTTCGATCCATAATGAAATTAATACATAAATATATATATAAATTTTGATAGTAATATTGATAAATAACCTGAACTCCTCAGATTTAGGTACATGTTATCGACTGAATGGCCTTCAGGATTTCATTCTGCTGTTTGGTTCTCTCCCTTTCAATCATTTTCCCATCAATCTCCATTATCTGCAGCTTCTCAAGTTCAAGAAATAACTTGTCAAGGGAATATTTCCTGTTCAATCCTGATTCTGTCAACATCCTTCTCATGGACAATCTCACTATCAATGAAAGGTAGAGGATGAAGATAAGCCCCCTTATGGTGGATGGCTTTCTCTCCCTAAGGGGAAATATATCCAGATCTGTTTTCATGATTTCAAATGCTTTCTCAACACGATCCTTGTCACGGTAGAGGTCAAGGCATTCTGAAGGAGTATATTCACCATGGTATACAAGCAGGAAACGCCCCATGCGGTGTTCCCTCTGGGATATGGCATTGTTCCTTGCCTCTGTGTGGTATTTTCCATCCCTTACAGTTGTTCTTATGTACTTCCAATATTCTCCCTCAATGGATCTAATCTGGGCAATCTGTGCATTTTTCTTCTCCCTTGGAATGGTCTTTTCCATCGCATCCATGGCATCCCTGATGTGCCGGTGGAAGTTTGACCTTTCCCCCATTTCCAGATCCAGGTCATGATAGAGGTATCCCTTAAGGGAAAGATCCCCAATGGAGAAATCAACATGCATGGCAAATATGGGCCTGTCATTGTGAATTATTGTGTTGTCTGCAGAATCCAGCCTCTTCATGTTGGAAGAGAACACATGCTTCACCTCCTTCCTGGAGTATGTTGCTGAGATTATGTATCCATGATCCTGGAGGAGCCTGAGGTTGTCCAGTGAAAAGAAGCCGCGGTCAAGGATGATTGCAATCTCCGGTACAAGATTTCTTATCCTTTTCAGCGTTATCTCAAGGGTGGAAACATCCACAATGCTCCCTGGATATATCTCGAATAATACTGGCAGTGACCTTTTCCTCTCCATGACAAGTGAGAGGTTGATTTCCGGAAGATCTGCATGATCCTTTGCATGGCCATACTCGAATATACTGTTAGTAGAATATGATGCAATGGTTGTTATATCATACAGGAGCGAGGATTGTGGTTTCATGAGCGATGAGAATGCAGAGAAAAACCTGTCAGGAATGGCACTGTCCCCAATGTCATTCAGCAGGCGTGATATGTGCTGTGAAGAAACATCGCATGGGTATTCCTTAGAAAGGTAGGTACCATCATACCATGTGCGGACAAGGTCAGCAGGAAGTGACCTTATTGCACGTGCAGCTGTGAATGCAATGATTGCATTTCTGTCCTCTCTGTTGAAGAAAGAATCTAGGGTGCTTTCAATGCCCATCTCCCTTATGATCCTCAAAACCGGTATGAAAGGCCCATAGACAAAAATATTCCTCGGTAAGTGTGTCCTTATCTTCTCTATTCCATTTTCCTTCTGGACTCCAAGGTATTTGCTGTGGTACCTGATCTTCTTTTTCTCCTTGTCCCAGTAAGGAGTCATCTCATAGAGATATTCCCTGCCGTTGATCTCTTTCTTTCTGATGTAGGTGTTCAACTTATACCTAAATAGGTACATAGTATTTACATGTTTCGCTTCAGTAAAACGTGTATTGTCCGATGTCTTCAAATCATTTCTGGTGGACTATGTA
>NZ_KI542701.1:0-2133 GCF_000496155.1 Ferroplasma sp. Type II | reverse complement strand
TTTGGAGGTTGGTAAATGAATAACATTAAAAATAAAAGCATGGAAAATAATCCAATTAGAAGAAAATTAAAAGAATTAATAATAATTGCTATATTTTTATGGATTATATTTGATATCATAGGATTATTATATTTATCATTACATATAGAGTTTCTACTTTATGCATTCTATATGATAATGGCGGTTATTGTGTTAATATTTATATATGTTATAAAAAATAAGCACAAAATTTCAAATAAATAAAAAATTTAATAAATAATATAGAATTAATATCATTATATCCTTAACTCCGTAGAAATGTAGGCACATGATCCACAGGAATTGAAAGATTTTCCAGTATTTCCCTTTGTTTTTTAGTAATTTCTGTAATTATTTCTCTATTATTCTGAAGTCTTATCTTCCTGATCTTATGCAGTTCCAGCAACATCTTCTCAAGAGAGTACCTTTCTATCAGTTTTGTTTTGCCCATCATCTTAATGAGGTGTGATCTTACTGTTAATGCAATGAGATTTACAAAGAGATGGCCTCTCAATGTATCTATTCCATGTACTCTTAAGGGTTCTGCACCCAGGAAACTCTTGGAGTTAAGGAAGAGTTTCTCCACAGAATCCCTTTCCCTGTACATGGTGAGTGCATCTACACTGTTAAAGTCCCCAAGGAAGGTTAATATGGTGATTCCACATCTGTTTACCCTCTGTGATACTGCCTTTTCCATTATATTGACTGTGAATTTATCCTCATATTTCCATGATATGAAATGCAGATAGGGACCCATAATCTCTGCTGCTATCTCTTTTATTCTCTCATATTTCTTGATCTTCCTTTCTTTAATCCTGTCTATACGGGCATACAGTGAGGAGTAGAATACTTCCCTCTCAATTTTGTCCCTATTTGGTTGATAGTATATCCATGCCTTAATTACATTGCCTGATATGTTAATATCTCTAGATTCAGCAAATATAACCTCATCACCAACCTTGATCATATTGATACCTCTTTCTATGGTTCTGCGTGAGAGAATTGCTATGCGTTTCACCTCATTCAGTGTATATGTTGCAGGCATGATGAATTCAATACCTGTGGATTTATGAAAGGATAGAAGTTTGTCTATATTGGTGGATGAAAACATGCCCCTATCCATGATAAGTATTGTGTTGTCTATACCTGAAGATCTCAATATCTCCACTGTATTCATAACTGTGGAGACATCAACAACACTACCAGGATAGAGATCGTAGAATATTGGAATTCCAGATTTCCTATCCTGTACCATGGATACGTTTACCTGTGGCAGGTCAGGGTCAGATCTAGAATAGCCAAATTCCAGAAATTCCATATTTCTGGAGTAGGATGAAAAGGATGTTATATCATAGTACAGTGCATCTGTCTTTCCTGTTATCTTCAGTATCTCATTGAGATATGCGTGATTTAGGTCCATTCTGCCAATGTTCCCCATACATTTTGAAATATTCTGTGAGGAGAGATCCAGATCCTCATACAATGTACTTAGATAGGTATCATCAAACCATGAAGAGATATTGTTCATACTCTCATGCCTGATAATACGATTTATTGCCATTATCATGATCAGGTCTGCATAGTCGGGTGCAATACTCTTCAATATCTTATCTATATTCAGATCCTGTATTGCCTTCATAACAGGAATAAGGTCTCCATATGAGTATGTTTTAACTGTGCTTTCCACTGGTTTGCCATCCTTAACAATTCCAATGTATTTAGATCTCTGTTTAATCTTCTTTGTAGCTGTATCATAATATGGCGTAATTTCATAGAGATATTCCTTCCCGTGTATCTTTTTAACTCTATCAAAGCTCTTCATATAGTTACAGTAGGCACATATACATTATAAATATTACTATGTAAAAAATCAAATACATGCAGATTAATCTAATGAATACATGTAAACATGTAAACATGTGCCTACAAATTTAAGGAATTAAGGTTATATTATATGAATTCAAATAATAATACATTAAATAAATTCGGTATAGAATATTCATATATTGCATCGGCAATGAACAGTATGTTGAAATCAACGAATAATGGAATTAAGAATATTAGCATAAGTGAAAGCAATGGAATTATAATAGATGCAAATTGGTGGTGTGCTGT
>NZ_KI542700.1:0-22778 GCF_000496155.1 Ferroplasma sp. Type II | reverse complement strand
AGCTAAACTTCCAACCAAAATATAAATAATATAATTGAGATATAGATTACATGGAACTGAAGATGCCAAGACTCAGACGGATATTTATACTATCATTTATCATAGAACTCGCTGGATTCGCCATAATATCGTCCCTGCCAATACACAATCCTGCACTTTATTCCAGTTTTAAATCCCAGGATCATGCAATAGTTTCCCAGTCATTTTTTCCCATGTGGTTAAGCATATTTCCGCATAACCTCCTTATTGCCACAATAGAATTCATACCTGTAATAGGAATACTCATGTTTGGTTTTTCAATAATATCAACAGCCACTGTAATTGCAGTGGAAGGAACTGCGACAAATATTAATGGCTTTGCAATATTTGCAAGCCTCATGATGTTTCCACATTCCTGGCTGGAACTCCCGGCATATGCTGTTGCCGTAAGCACAAGCGTATATATATTGTATTATCTACTAACTAAGAAACTAAAAACCAATTACATGAAAATCATATATATGTATATCTTTGTCGTAATAGAACTTGCATTTGCAGGAGCAATAGAAACATCTGAAATTATTCTGGAACGATCGCCACATCCGTTATATTCTCTTTATATGTGGATACCTGCAGTGCCAATTATAATATTTCTTATATGGCTTTACAGGCGTATGGATTCGGATGAATATAAATCCGGAAAAAAGAAACCTGAGGAACCTGATCTGTATGATTTTAATCAATTTTAAATATTTAAATTATATAATCCTTTATTGAAAATAGGATATTTTGGAGATCCGGGAGCATATAGCAATATTGCAGCAACCAGAATGGCTTCAGGCCAATACGTTCCGCTGGATTCAGTTCGCGCGGTTTTTATGGCATTAAAAAGCAATAATATTGACCTTGGGGTCGTACCTATCGAAAATTCCATTGAAGGTGCCGTAAACCAAACATATGATTTTCTGTTTAAAATGGATTTTCATATCGTCAAGGAGTATTATCTGCGAATAAAACACTGCCTAATAGGATATCCAGGCACAAAAACCCATGATATTAAATATGCCCATTCACATCCTCAGGCACTTGCACAGTGTTCTGATTTTATATATTCCAATGGAATAAAGCCCATAAGCGAATATGATACGGCAGGCAGCGTGAATATCATAAAGAATTTTAATGACCGTTCCCATGGTGCTATAGCCAGTGAAATGGCGGCCGAATTAAACGGAATGCATATTATTGAAAGAGATATAGAAAATAATAAGTTTAACTATACAAGATTCTTTTTAATCTCCGCAGCACCAAATAATCCCGAAAATCCATCAAAGGCATCCATTGTGTTTTCCACAGAAAACAAGCCCGGTGCTTTGTATAATGTATTAAAAATATTCAATGAATACGGAATAAATATGACCAAGATCGAATCACGCCCGGTACAATATAATCCATTCAATTATCTGTTCTTCATAGATATCGAAAATAATGAGAATTCAAACATGGCTATGAAAGAAGTAATGAATGTGGTAAATCCATTTAAAATGTTGGGAAATTATAAAATTGCACCAATATTAGAATATTAGTACGTGACTTTACATCTATTTTATTTTCATTGACCTAGGAATACCATTTTTCAATGCTTTCCAAATGCTATGGCGTGGGTACACTAATCTTTAATCATGTTTTCCATATTCATTGTTTTACCTATGAGATCAGAGATCTCTGATTTGCATTCTATTGTCACGTTATTGTTCAATAATTGTCTGCATTTTTATATCGTATTAATTTTAATATTTTATTTATTATTTGGGTTTTTCAGAATAGTATGTCACATATGACACAATATTTATATAAAACTATGTCTTATGTGACATAATGATTTCAGATGAGGAATTTATCAGTATTTTATCGGATTACAATTTCTGGGGGAAAAAACCTTATACAGGTATATTAAGGGAGTTTTATATAAATAAAATACTTAAGATATTAAATGGAATAAATATAGTAACTGAAAGTGGTCTGCGCAGATCCGGAAAATCATTCATATCCCTGCAGGTTGCCTCATCATTTATTCAGAATGGTTATTACCCAGAGGATATATTAATTATAAATTTTGATGATGAAAGGCTTGATAATAATATTAAAACCCTTGATAATATATATAACGCATACAAAAAACTGATTAAAAAAACAGATAATAATGTAATAATAATTGATGAGGCACAGGAGGTGTCCGGCTGGGAAAAATTTGTTAGAACATATTCAGAAAAAATAAAATTCATAATTACAGGTTCATCCTCTAAATTATTAAGCTCGGAATTCTCAACACTACTATCAGGAAGAAGCATAAACATCACTGTAACTCCGCTGTCATTTAAGGAATATCTTGCATTCAATGATATAATCATAAATGGTGTTAAGGATATTGGTATAAATCTGGAAAATATCTTAAAATACCTTGAGTTATATATTAAATACGGTGGCATGCCTGCCCCGACACTGTATCCAGATATACATGAGGAATTAATAAAAAGCTATTTTGATACCATTATTTTAAAGGATATAATGGATAGATATAAAATAAGGGAAGGAGATAAATTAAAGTTTTTAATTAAATATTATTTAACAAATGTTTCGTCACCAATCACTTATAATAGTATATACAAATCAGTAAAAAATACACTGTTACTGCCTTTAAAATCTATTCAGAGATATACTGAGTATATAGAATCCTCTGGCCTGATATTTTTCACAAAGAAATTTTCATATTCATTAAAGGAACAGGAAAACAGCCCAAAAAAGGTTTATTCCATTGATAATGCATTTTCATATTATTTTGGGTATAATTTCATGGAAAATAAGGGAAAATTCATAGAAAATACCATTGCACAAGAATTTATAAGATTAAAAAACATTATTCCATTTCTGGAATTATATTATTATAGGGAAAATAGCTATGAAATAGACTTCATAGTAAAAATAAAAAATACCATAATTCCAGTACAGGCAAGCTATATAATTGATGAAAATAATATTAAAAGAGAAATAACGGGAATAATAGACTTTTCAGAGAAGTTCAAAATTAAATCCGGAATTGTTATAAATTACAATATCAACGGGGATAAAAATTATGATGGTATTAAAATTAAGTTTATAAAATTACATGACTGGTTTATAAATTCATATAACTATATAATGAATTACGAAGGCATTGAAAATAAATTGCAATAATTAGTTTATACAATCCAGTTTCCAATACTTAACTTTTAGCATATGAATTTTCACCGAGATTCCCAGAATTTTTGAGTTCATGCATGATAATGATACTCATGATTGCACATTTAAGTCCCGTTTATGTCACATGCTGGTGGAAAAATCCATGGAAAAGCTTATTTTCAAAGAAGGGGATTATAGCATGCTCTAGTTGTGTGGAGTAGTAAGGGTCTTCTCCTCAGGGGGAGACCCGGCTATTCAACTCCGGTTATATCTTCACGGTTCCGTTGCCTGTTACATTTATTGCATTGACAGGCAGTGCAATGCCATGCCTGATCAACCTGATCATCTCCGGAATTCCCATCAAGTAGGACAGGGATGCCTGTATCATGAGGAGTATAACGTATGCAATCAGTGCTGAAAATATCTGAATGAGAATGCCGTTTATACTCTTCGAGATGAGATGGCCAATCTTCAGGTATGTCTTCACTGTACGGAAAAAGATCTCAATTGACCATCTCTGGGAATATATCCAGTGGATGTAGAGATCAGGCAGATCGAATATGTCTGTGATGTAATCCTTTTGTTCTCCATCAATCTCCATGCTTACCAGCCTGAGGGTGAGTCCATTGCGGAACCTGACTATGCTGGAATGTGCGTATGTTTTCAGCACTGTGTAAGAGGCATTCTTCTTTATCCTGGTCACGAACATGATATTCCTTTCCTTAAGGTCCATGAACCTGTCAAGATTGTAATAGCCAAGATCGAAGGTGAGTATGGACTGCTTTACAAGATCAGGATCTATACTGTCAAGAACTTCATCGAATACCGGTGAGTCATTGAGGTTGGCAGGTGTTGCGAGAGATTCCAGTGGCAGTGTGAATGGGAAAAGAACTGCTGCCTCATGTATCTTTATCCCTGTTTCAGTCTTCTCCCTCCTGTACTTCCCGGATTCCTTTATGGCTGTACGGATGAATGTTGAATCAATTCCTATGATGTTCAGGAATCTGCTGTAAAGGGAATAGTTGTGTGCCATTATGTACGGATACACAAGATTGTAAAATAACTCAACAAAGACCTGGTAAGGCCTTCCTGTATCCAGCTTGGAGAGCTGGGACTTGCTTACACTGTTATCCATGGCCAGATCAGTCAGGTCCTTATGGTATATGGCCGACTGTACCATCATGAGTGCATGATCCAGGAGATCTATTTTCTTTGAATATTCATCTACGCCTGTAACAGCGGATATGTTTTCACAGGGAACTTTGAGTATTTTTCTGATGTCATTTCTCATAGGCTATTAATTACATCATAGGATAAATATGACACCAGTCGGACAAACATTTAAGTATTAGAAACTGGATTGTTATATACATTTTTGTATAAATATAAACCTTGACCTATTACGTAGCGCGCCAGGGAAGCTCTATGACTAAACAGTGTAAATCTGGAACCGGCAATTGTGCATTCAGTCGGATAGTGAAAGGCACAGCATATCCAGCAATGGCTATGTTGAAGCTGCCCGTATGCGAAACTGCAGGCCGTATCGAGAGAGAATGCGATGTAGCACCGAAAGGTCTGGGAGGGGAAGCCGAATGCGTTGCGTAAGCATGAAGGCTGCCATATCCTCGGAAACAAATGCACATAAGGAGGATATTCCCCCGGTGTTTCAGCAATGGCATGCAGCGAAAGCCATAGAGGGTAACCTGGGAGACCATGTCAGGTCTTCAAACACAAAAGTTGCAATATTTCGCAGGCATCTCTCAATGTGTAAAGTTTTTCCATGACTCTTATAATGTCATATCATATGAATACATAATATTATCCATTAACAGTTAGAACCCTTGGGCATAAAGATTTATCTACAATGTATTAATATAATTCTATGTTAACATTCGAAGATTCCTTTGATGTAAAAACAACACCTGAAAAGGCATATGGATATGTAGCGAATCAGGAAACCCTGATAAAGCTTGTGCCCGATTTATTAAATTATGAGAAAGTTGATGAAAACGAAATGAAGCTTACAGCCAAGGCCGGTGTTTCATTCATAAAGGGAAAATTCGATCTGGTTCTTGATGTAACAGATAAAACAGAAAATAAACACATAACACTTAAGGGAAGGGGCAATGGTTCCGGTGCATCGGTTGATTTTACTGTAAATTTTGATTTTGTACCTGAAGGAGACGGAACGAAGGTTGACTGGAAAGCCGAAATGAATATTGTGGGAACAGCCGCAAGCATGGGTGCAAGAATGCTCAAAAGCGCATCTCAGAAATATATTACTAAACTGGTTGGCAATTACAAAAAAACCCTTGAAGAGGATTCGAGAAACTGAGAATAGTGATTACTATGCCCATAAACGCCCGGGATTTTAAATCATCTGAAACGAATTCAATTCGCACAACCATACTTGATTTCCTTGAAAAAAACAGGGAAAATGCCTACACTCTAAAGGAGATCAAAGACCACCTTTCTGGAGATCATGATGAATGGATGATACACATGGAACTCACATCGCTTTTATGGTCTGACAAGATAGAATACAGGGATATCTATAATAACAAGGGAAAACTTGTGCGTTATTTCCGTATAAACGAACCAAAAAAATAAATTCCAATTCTTTTCTGCCCTGACAATTAGGTTTAAATTATTATCTACATTTATCCCCATATGATATATGAATTTGAGGGACAAGTACCCACAATAAGCAAGAAAGCCTATGTTTTTGAGAATGCCACAATAATTGGCAACGTCCATATAGGAGATTATGTGTGGATTGGTCCTGGAGCAGTTCTAAGGGGAGATTACGGTGAGATATCAGTAGGTTCATATTCGGCAATAGAGGATAACTGTGTAATTCACGCCAGACCAGGTGAAAAAACATCAATAGGGGAGCATGTTACCATTGGCCATCTTTCAGTGATACACACAGGTACAATTGGAGATTATGCTGTCATAGGAATGAATGCTACAGTTTCCGATTTCGCAACTGTAGGAAAATGGGCTGCCATTGGTGAAGGGGCAGTAGTCAAAAATTCAAGTAAAATACCTGAAAAATCAATCGCGGTAGGTGTACCTGCAAAGGTTTTAGGTCAAGTTTCCGATGAGTATATGAAAGTATGGGAAAAATATAAGGAAAACTATAACAGTTTCTGCAAAAGGTACTTAGAAAATCTTAAAATTGCTAAAATTTAAGTATATTTTTAAATAAAAGTATAATCTGCTTCAGTTATACTTTGAAATTACATCCTCTATCTTCCTGTAGTCTGGTTCTTTTCCTGCATCCTCGCTAATCCATTTATAGACAACCTTCCCATTCTTATCAAGCACAAAAACAGATCTTTTGGAAGCGGTCAATTTGTTTAAGTTAAGGAAATTGTCATAGAGTGCACCATATTTTTTTGATATTTCCCGGTTTCCATCACTAAGAAGGTCAAATTGCAGATTGTTTTTTGTTGCAAACTCCTTGAGGGAGAACGGTGAGTCCACACTTATACCCACTACCTTTGCATTGAATTTATTGAAATTTGCCATGGAATCCCTGAATGTGCACATTTCCTTTGTGCAAACCGATGTAAATGCTCCCGGGAAAAATGCAAGCACAGTTACATGTCCCTTATAATCTGACAATTTTTTCGCTTTCAATCCTGTATCCAGAGCCTCAAAATCTGGGGCTAATTCTCCTTCGTTTACCATATTCATCTATTATACATTTGAAATGCATATAAAAACATGATGTGGCGTAATTGATCAAATGATCTTTAATTATACAATTATATTGCAAATGTTTTTAAGATCCTAACCGGGTAACTTATATCCAGATGAACCCAATTATTTATTAAAAAATGTTCTGCTATTTTCTGCAATGGTATTCCACGCCTCCATCTGTTCCTTTATGTCCCTTTCAGTATATACATAGTTGCCCAGTTGTTTTATAAGGGCGTATGGAACAGAAATTGCCCCGGCACCAATTAATCCCGCTCTGACAATCTGATCCGGAGTGACAATATTTGTTACAAGCACCTTTGAGTCAAATTTACAGTTTTTGAACGTTTCATTTGCATTGTATGCCACCTCCATTCCATCTTCCCCTGTACTGTCTATTTTCCCGGTTCTGATGGATATATATTCGGCATAATTCTGGGCGGCCATTATGGCCTGAACCGTATTATATATGGATGAGGCTGAGCATTTTATCTTTTTTTCACTCAGTTTAAGCATTGCTTTCATTCCTGTAAGTGTAGCAGGTATCTTTACTATGACGTTCATTCCAAGGGAATGTATTTTCAATGCCTGGGACATAATGGTGTCATAATCCTGAGAAACAACCTGTATATGTACTTCTCCGTTAACTGCCTTGATTATATCTGTAATAACCTGTTCTGTAGTAGAACCCTTCAATACCTCTTTTGATATTGATTCAGGCTCTGTTGTGACACCATCTATGAAACCGTAATCAGATATTTCCCTGATTTCATTGATATCTGCACTGTCCAGAAAAAATTTCATGTGAATCTGTTTATAATTAATATTATATATATAATAATATTGAATTATAGAACTTAAAAGCGATCCTTATTTTTATGTTATGATAAGAGTAATATAACAAACAATTATTAATTAATTCAGGATAACTCATTATGGGCGTCGAAAGTATGAAGGATGTTAAACTAATAGCGGAAAATAATATAAAGGAAATGTATGCAGACAGTATTGAGAATTTTACAGTTAACAGCATAGTAAATAACAGCGACCGGTTCGACGTATCTACTGAATTTGATTATTTGGGTTTTCATTATACGGTATATCTCAGCATTGATACAGATGGAAATGTGACAAAATTTAGCCAGGTTGCAAAGGAAAAGATCTAATAACCATTGCCGGAATCTTTAATAGACCATATTGGTATGTTGATACATGATAAGTATAGACAATGCATGGGAGGTTCCATTATCCCGCGGTGGCATCTATAAAATAGTGGTGAACGATGATAATCTTGAGGTATATAGAATTTTTTCGGGAAGATATATACAGGAAAAACTACAACTTAAAAAAGATATGGATTACATAGATTCACTGATTGTGCCGGGGGCAACAGACTATATTGAACCTGAACAGCTATACTCTGATATAAAACATATGATAGAAGTCATTACAGAACGCTATTTTTCCATAGAATCAGAAAAAATTGAATCCATAAGAACCCAAAAAGACCCAGTTGATTACAGGCTAATAAAATTCACAGACATAAAGGAGATAAAAATTTCTGCCGGCGAAAGGGAAAGATTTCCTGAATTTGTCCTTAATGGAGATCGGTATATTCTGCCCTCAAAAAATTTTATGGCGTTCCGCGAAGAAGATAGAAAGAAGTATGAAGAGTATAAAATTATTGTGGATAATATAAGGAAAAAAATAGGCAAAGCATGATCAGCACAAACCATGCTCTCTGGTTTTCCTGTTTATTATATCGGCAACTTCTTCGGGGCTATCTATAAATGGAGTGTGCCCGGCATTATTTACAATAATCATGTCGCTTCCCGAAATTTTGCTGTTCAGGGTATAGCCAAAGGATACAGGTATTACATTGTCCCTATTTCCCCATATTATGGTTGTTGGGCATTTGATACTGTTCAATTCATAATCACTTATTTTTTCTTCAGGCCTTTTATTATTTTCCATTATTTTTTCCAGTGAAGACCTGTTATTGTAATTCCTAGCCCTTAAAATAGAGTCCAGGATCCTGTCCATGGTTTCTTTGCTCTCTTCACTGAGTGCAGGTGAAATTCCGGCACTATCTATCAGGAAAAGCATATCCGGTTCTGCAATTGTCGAGGCAAGCTTCATGGCAATCCATCCTCCATATGAATTCCCTGCAATTGAAAATTTATTAATTCCCAGGCAGTGAACAACATCAAAAACTGCCTCTGCCTGCTGTTCTATGGCATATTGAATGTCCGGTTTATCAGAATGTCCATGACCCAGCAGGTCAATTAGCACTGGACGTATACATTTTTCTATATAAGGAGATGATTTTAGCCACGTGTTTCCAGTACCACCGAATCCATGCAGGAATAGTACTGGATATCCTTCATTTCTATCAAGATATGATATCTTGCCATATCTCGTATTGCAATATTTACGTTCCATTTTATTCCATTGCTCTGGAGGCAATTTTCATAGCCTCGTCTATATTTTCCAATTCCATTGCAATATCCGAAACCGAATCATAGAGATACCCGACTGAAGCCTTAAATTCTTTTTTGTCCTTTTTTGTTTTTATGCTTTCCATTACAGAATCGATTTTGTCAAGTCCCTTCTTTCCAAGATCAAAAGCAGCGTTGATATCAGTATCCCGTAATATGTTTATCTTCCCATATAAAGCTTCAAAATAATTTTCCCAGTCCTCTGATTTCTCAGATAACTCTATTACATTGTCATAAATCTTCATTGCCTCTGCCTTTTTTGATTTCAGTGTGGACAAAGCCTCAGCCTTGGCATTGTTTGTGAGTGCAAATAACTGGGCATCCTTCGCCCTGTCAGCTTCTTCTATTGCTCTGTCAAAGTATGATATTGCACTGTCTCTTTCACCACTGTCAAGGTATATATAACCTATATTGATGAGATCCATTATTTCAAGTTCCTTATCACCCAGCTTGCGGTGAAGTTCCAGGGATTCCCCTGCATATTTAAGGGGGTTTTCCGTGCTTTTATGATCAAGTGAAAAGTAACACTGTGACAGTTTGTAACAAATTTCTGCCTTCAGGTCATCCTCTTTAATTGAATCATAGGCCTTTGTATATTCCCTTATTGCATCCATGAATTTTTCCTTTTTGACAAACGAATCTCCGTTTTTTATATATTGTTCATAGTCTTCCATGTCTATTCATCCCTAAATCTTTTAACCATTTCAGTAGCAGCAGTATAGCTTATATTCTTTTCAGAAACCATCTCTGCAGCAATTTTTTCAATCATATCACCGGTAGCGCCCGCAGCTATGGCTATATTCCTTGCATGCAGTTTCATGTGTCCCTTTTGAATACCCTCTGCTGCCAGGGCCCTCAATGCAGCAAAATTCTGTGCAAGTCCCACACATGCCAGAATATTTGAAAATTCATTTGAATTTTGTATTCCCATGATTTTCATTGCTAGCATTGCCTTTTTTGAGGTTTTTGTTGCGCCACCGACAGTACCCACGGCTATGGGTATTTTTATGGATCCTATTAGATTTCCATCAGCATCCTTTCTGTATTCCGTAAGCGGGCCATATCCCCCCATAGAGGCATAAGCATGTGAATTTGCCTCCTGTGCCCTGAAATCATTCATGGTTGCAAGAAGTACAGCATCAATGCCATTCATTATTCCCTTGTTATGTGTAGTTGCTCTGAATATATCATTTTTTGCAAATTCATTGGCCTTTATAATTCTGTCCACGGTCTCAGCACCTAGCATTTTTCCGTCAAATTTTGCATATGCGTATGTTACTCTCTCAGTTGTCAGGTTGCTCATGATTCTGAGGTTTGCCTTACCTCCAGTCAATTCCTCTATATATCCTGAAACATACTCCAGCATTGTATTTATTATATTAGCACCCATGGCATCTGCCACATCTATTATGATATTCAGTATAAGTTCATTATTTACATAGTGTATATCTATTGATTTTGCACCGGCATCCAGGTTGGACAATGTTTTGGATCTTGTATTTGCCATTTTAAGAATCTTCTCCTTATTCTGCAGTATTTTAATTGCTGCGTAGTCAGGATCAGGTACATCATAAAGTTCTATTTCCCCCCGCATGTATGATCCGGTGGAATAAGCCATGAAACCATTTGGGCGTGCATATCTGGCCCCGTTGGAGCACGCTGCTATGACAGATGGCTCTTCAAGGCTCATGGGTATCAGATATTCCCTGTCATTTATCCTGAAGTTTGTGGCGATTCCCACAGGATAATCCATAATAGTATAGACGTTTTCAATCATGTTCCCTGCTGTGGAAGTATCCATCCTGTAATCCATTGCTTCCATATCTTCTGTTGAAAGATTTGAAAATTCCCTGATTATATTTCTTCTCTCCTCAATGCTCATTTTATGAAAGCCATGTATTAATGAATCCATACTGAGTAATCATTAATATATTATTAATTTTTATTGTAATTAATCAAATTTGATTTTGTATAAAAGTGTATAATATATTAAAATATATATGTGCAAATGGGGAAAAAGAAATATGAGCATTACAAAAAATATGTGAAGGATTTCAACAATGAATCAATACTGGACTATCTTGGCAATAATATAATCATTAAAGAAAATTATGAACATGAGGCAATAGAGTTGATGGACTCTATAACAAATAATATGAATAAACAATTTCCATATAATATCACCGCCGGTGCTATTACTGCCCTGAAACAGGCACATTTTGCTGCCAGAAATGGAATGGTGAGTGCGGCATTCGAAAATACAAGATTTCTTCTGGAGAGACTATCACTGGTAAAGATAATTTCAGAAATGAAAACTGAAAACAACCCATATGAAATTGCCATAGAGCATCTGGAGTGGCATCAGTTAATAGACAAAAAATTCATAATATACGGATTACAGCAATTCACAGGTAGAATATGGCATTATACCGGAGAAAAGTATACACCCAGAGGAACCACAATTTTTCTCAGCGGTATCCCTCTGTGCGGAAATCATTCCAAGGCATATGCAAAGTATTCACGCACAATAAAAGAAATAGAGTTTGAAACGGGAATATCCATCAGGGAGAAATGTGCAAAATGTGGGAAAGACGCAGTAAGATTCACCATATCACTTCCCAAAGCCGGTGCCATACTTGGCATGCTTGGGCTTTATACTGGACATGACGTTTCAGAACTTGGGAAATTTTACGGTGATTATTCCCGTGTACTTCATCCCTATGGATTTTACGGTTATCCTGGAACTTATCTAATAAATCTATGGAGCATTGATTTTATTCGTCTTGGATTAAAATTGCAGAAAATATTATTTTAAACATTCTGACCGTCAAAATATGTGTGTCTTTTTACGGCTTTTCCATTGGAAAAGGTATACACATCTACAAAGGTAGTATGTGATTTGCTTCCATCTTTTAAAATTCCATTAAATTCTCCCTCAACAACCACATATGGTTCCTTTACTATTATGTTTGATAATGTATGGTGTCCCTCTCTTATGACTCTGTTTCCCCTGTAAAACTCCCTGAATTTTTCCATTCCTTCTATGGGTTCATAGCCAGGGCGCTTGTAAACTATGTTATCTGAGAACACAGAAAAAAGGGTGTCAAGATCCTTAGCATCTACTGCCGCATAATATTTTTTTACCAGTTTTTCCAGATTTTCCATTATATCATATCTTACATGATTATAAAATTTTTTTTAACATATAAGCGGGAAGTCCCCTTTCGTTAGAGGGAGGATGTCACTCTTGAATCATCTGACCTTTATATTGATAAAATTACCGGTTCTCGCAAAGACTCCCTATTTCTGGAATATTCAAGGCAACAACTCTATATCATGGTTACCATGCAACCTGATTCCAGTAATATCAGGATTGTTTAGATTTCATCTCCCTGGAACAACCCAGAAGAAAGTGGGAAGAACCATTTTAGTTAATTTTATAATTATCCAATTAAAATAAAATACAGTTCTCTATTTTTTATAAAAAAGTTAAAGATACTGTTAATAATTATGATTGTAATGTTAAAAAACAGAAGCATTATTTCAATCTCAGATTTAAGTGATGAAGATATGAATGAAGTTTTTTCCCAGGCAGACAGGATGCTTGAAAACGTGGATGCAGGGAAGAAAATGAATATTATGTCATCAAAAATACTTGCCACACTTTTTTATGAACCAAGTACGAGGACACGTCTTTCTTTTGAGTCTTCAATGCAAAGGCTTGGTGGTTCTGTAATAAGTATGGCGGATTCAAAAACATCATCAACAATAAAGGGAGAAACACTGGCGGACACCATACGGATAGTGGAGTCATATTCTGATATTATAGTAATACGGCATCCTCTCGAAGGCGCTGCACTGCTTGCATCCCGGTTCTCGTCCAAGCCGGTAATAAATGCCGGTGACGGATCTGGAGAGCATCCAACACAGACATTAATTGACCTTTACACAGTCAGAAAGGAACTGGGTTCAATAGATGGGAAAACTGTAACCATAATAGGTGACCTGAAATACGGTAGAACAGTGCATTCACTTCTATCTGGACTGTCCAGGTTTGATGTGGAAGTAAATTTGGTTTCACCAGAAAACCTTGCGATACCAAAACATGTATATAATGATGTCTTAGGAAAATTGGACATTCATGTTTCAACCAGTCTGGATGAATTTCTTGGGGAAACAGATATACTCTATGTAACGAGAATTCAAAAGGAAAGGTTCACGGATAAAAACGAATATGCTAAGCTTATAGGATCCTATAAAATAACTTCGAAAGAAGTTCAAAAACTTAAGCCTGGATCAATTATAATGCACCCCCTTCCAAGAGTTGATGAAATATCTCCAGAAGTGGATAATACAAAAGCCGCAAAGTACTTTAAACAGGCTTACTATGGTGTACCCATCAGAATGGCCCTTATTTCAATGATAGCAGGTGATTAAAATGGACAAAACATTGAAAATATCAAAGATAAAGGAAGGAACAGTTATTGATCACATAGCTGCTGGGAAAGCTCTTAAGGTGCTTGCTATTCTGGGCGTAGACGAATCAAATTCCATAAGCATAGGAATCAGGGTAATGAGTGATAAACTGGCATTTAAGGATGTTATAAAAATTGAGAATAAATTCCTTGAGAAAATTGAACTGGACAAAATAGCGCTCATAGCCAATGAAGCCACAATAAGCATAATTAAAAATTATGAGATCATAGAAAAATTTAATCTTGACATGCCCCAAACATTTAAAGGTATTGTAAAATGTGGCAATCAGAATTGCATAACAAATGCCGGGGAACCGGTTAAATCCGAGTTCAAAACAGTGAAAACTAATCCTCTCACAATTAAATGTATCTACTGTAAGAAAGAAATGTCAGATGAAGAAATAATAAATAATGTATAAAGAACAAATTCATACAATATCTTAATCATATGCGAAGAATAAGGTATCCACCGGATTTTTTCCATATTTTTTCTTGTTTAATGTCTTTTATTTCAGTGTTTCCGAGACCGTAAACGAAGGTTTCATATTCTCCTCCCTCGCCGGCGATGTTTATCCCATATTTTTCCCCAAGATATCTCAGATGGTTCAGATACTTTTGGTCAATTGTTTTACCAAGATCATCCCCGGTTAAACCCTCAGCAGAAACAGATACAATCATTGCCTTTATCTTCCTGAGAATGAGTTGGTCTATTATATATTCCTGTTTTTTCCTCCAGAGTGGAGAATATATAATAGTTTCAGTGTCATAACATATCTTTTCTATTCTGGTTTTCTGGTAATCTGAGGCTATTGCACCCGTAACTACAGCATCTATGTTTCCACTGCATATTTCAGCGAAGTAAGCCTGATAATTTGATTCATTTACGTACTTTATCTGGAAGCCAAGAAGTGATGCAGCATATTCAGAAATCTTTGAATTGGGATAGTGGAACATCATGGAATATTCTTCCGGCACCACAGTTACACCGTATAGAATTTCATATCCCTGCTCTTCTGCCATCATGGCTGATAAAAATGAATCTTTTCCGCCTGAAAACAATGCTATGGCTTTCATGCTATTCAATGGTCTAGCGTAACTCGTACATTCAGTTCATCTCCATCCTGGAGTTTTAAATCATTCCTGAGGAATTTATCTGAAATTATTTCTACTATGTCGGTATAGCTGCTTCTCTCCGGGAATATGAGCCATGCATTAGTCCCATCAATTCTGCCCGAAAAGCATTTAACCCCGCCGAAAGTTCGCTCCTTATCCTTAAATCCATAAATATGTATCCCCTCTGCGCTCCTTATCCGGCGCAATATATTTTCGTATTCTGGGTATATTTTTATATTTAAAGTTCCTGGATATGGTGAGATCCCAAGTTTTTCACGAAATTGTGCCATATACCCTTCCTGTGAAATATAATATTTTCCCTCGCCCATTCCACTTTTTATTTCGCCCTTTAAATTGAACTCCTGGTGCATTTCAAGTATGGAATTCAGCTGGTTTAATTCAGAATAGAGCAAATCTATGGAAGGCTCGAGCAATGTGATTTTCTGTTTTCGGTTCTGCAACGTCCTCTCTATGTATTTTTTTTCATTGAGTTCTATTATAAATCGTGATGCAGTTTGCTGGCTTACGCCCAAATCCCTGGCAAGTTCCCCGGAAGAGACATAGGATGTATTGCCAGATCCTGCCAGCTTTTTTAGGACTTTTATGGTGTTGTATAAGTTATAATCCATGTATGGGTATATCAATATTATATTTATAATATTTTTATAAACAAAATGTCAAATCAATAAAATTGTAGATGATGCCTGTCAGCTATTGTGACACAACGAATGCCTTTGCTTTTAAGTACCTTCAGAAACCGTCTGTCATTTGTCAGTACAGTCGCATTCATTGACATGGCTGTCATCATTATACAGAAATCACCCTCACCATTTGAATCAACGTGTTCAAATCTTTCACTGTATCTAAGGGCGGCCTTGGCATACCACTTTGTAGTTCCAAGACCACGGAGCTCTGCTGTAACGCATTTCGGAACAACCGGCTTCATCCGTGGTGTCAGATACATTATTTCACCTTCAAGGTCTATTTTATTTTTTATCGAATATATCAGTGCATTTGTATCCAGCAAGATTACATCCATTATTTTACAACTTCGCCAATTGCAATATTTTTTCTGATTTTCTTTATCATTACCTTTACATGCTCACCTTTCTTTGTTCCAGGCACATATATGGTGAAATCACTGTAAAATGCATGTCCTTCTCCTGATTTACCAATTTCATTTATGATAACATTGTACGTTTTACCCTCTGTTAACTGATCTTCATTTTCTTTTATTTCCCTTGATGCCTTTATTGGATGCTCAGCACCACAGGCCTTGCATACAAGTAGATACGTGCGTCCTACCTTTTGAATTGTGGTGTCAGGCGATGAGCACTCATAGCAGAGTACGTATGTTGCCATATATGCATTAAGTTTCTCCCTTATCTCTTCTTCTCTGAGTTTTCTGTTTATAATGAGCCTCCTTCCAGCCACATTGGCACCAATTCCAAATTCCTTGGTAAGGTATTTTACCAGATCCTCAGGATTCCTGTTAAGCATCTCAGTAATATCAATAAAATTCCTGATAATTGTAGATTTTCCTTCATAGATTATCTCTGGTTCTGGTACCTTTAACCGCTCTTCTGTCCTGTTTTTTGATGAAAGAACACCCGAGGCATCCTTAAGCAATTTATTATAATCAAATTCCATGGTATCTTATTTCAAACATGTTAATTAAGATTATTTTATTATTATTTCGAAAAATTAAATGTACAGGATAAATATACAAATATTATTTTTTTCTGGCCTTTTTATTATATCATGAATAATCCTTTAATTTAGGGCATTATAAAATTATGTATATTATAACAGAATAGAAATTAAAATGTACATACCACTCAATTTGTCCTTACAATAAATAAGTTTAAATATAAATATCTATTAACTTTTATAATGACGGAAAAAAATGAAAAACTTACAATAAGAATTTCCAATGAGGAACTTGAAGAAATAGATTCTTTTCTATCATATAATAGCAATTATGCCAGCCGGTCTGAATTCATTAGACTAGCAGTTCTGGAATACATATCCATAAAAAGAGTTGGAATAATAACAAAAAACAACAGTATCCATCCCGATCCGGTTATAGAGAAGGCGGTAAGCAGGATGGTTGCGGCCGGATTCTACAAAAGCATTGACAGTGCCTATGAGGAGATAATCAAAGAAGCATGGAGGCATAACCTGATTTCGGAGATGTTGAAAAACACCGATGACGAATATAGCAAAATTGAAAAAATACTGGAGGGAGAAAAAAAATATGATAAACAATAACGAACTTGAAGAAATGATGGCAAATACGGATTTTAAATATTTCGGGTTTCTATCTGATAACCGTGAAATATTAGGGAAATTTAAGGATAAAATAATGGATATTTCAAGCTTTCATGCTGTTCAAAAACTTATCAACAGAGTATCTGTGGAAGAATATACAGATAATGTTTTGAAGAAGGTTGAGCAGAATAGAAATGTGGTGATAGAACAGGAGATAAAAACTGGCAAATACAAATTCATAAGGTCTGGAGTTTTCACATCAATAGAAGAGATAGTGTCACAGGTAGTTGATGTACCCTCAATTTATGTGTTTATAGATTCAGGGAATACCTTTGATTCTGTATGTAATGATTTTGCAGCCAGAAATATGCCCTTTCTACATATAAAATATACCCATGGAAACTTTGAACATAATGGACGAAAATTCAATTCAATAAACGGTTTAAGCAATTATCTCATGCAAAATTTTTATCCTTAATTTCCCCATTAATCACTGAAACATAGATCTCTTCCAGATTATCGAATTTTTCAACATATTCGATTTTGAGTCCCTCTCTTATCAGTTCACCTATTATATCGTAATTACTGTAATTCCGATTTTTTTCGATAATAAATGTATTTCCCTCCACGGAGTAGTTTTTTATTTTCTCACTTGTTATATTGATATTGTTTTCGGCCGTTACCTTAAGTAGATTTCTTTCAGGAGACATTGCAGAATCATACTCTATTTTTCCTTTATTGATGATTATAGTCCTGTCACATAATTCCCGTGCCTCTGAAATCAGGTGTGTACTTAGAAGAACAAGATGTTCTTTCGCTAAATTTTTAATAATGTTCCTTATATCAACCATGCCCTTGGGGTCAAGTCCGAATGTAGGTTCGTCAAGTATTATTATTTCAGGATTCCCAAGCATTGCAACAGAAAGTGCCAGTCTCTGCTTCATTCCCCTTGAATAATCACCAGTTTTCCTGGTCATATACTGATCAATTTCTGTAAGTTTTCCAAGACGTTTTATGTCTGATTTAAAATCATCCCTGTTCATCCCCTTTATCTTTGATGTAAATTCCATTATTTCGTATCCAGTAAGATAACTGTAAAATTCGGGTTGTTCTATCAGTGCACCTACAGGCGTAAGTGCTTTTTCCGGATAGATAGCAACATTAACATTGTTAAGCTCAACTTTACCCCGGGATGGTTTTATTATATTGGTGGCAAGTTTAAGCATTGTTGTTTTTCCTGCACCGTTAGGACCCAAAAGCCCCGTGCACCCATGTCCTTCTATTTTTAGATTTATTGAGTCAAGTGCCTTTATTTTTCCATAATTCTTCGTCAGGCTGTCCATATAGATTTCCATTAGGAGACCTCCTTTTTATCAAATAATAACATGCCTACAACAAGAGCCACAACAGTGTATATTACCATAATTAGGGCAGAAAGCATGATCTCGGAAAAGGGAGCAGGGTTTATATCAACGTGGCTTACAAAGGCATTTCCTGGGTTTATATTGATATATACCCTCTCTATTATGCTTGCAGCATCATTGAGGAAATACACAGGCGTGTATTTGTATAGTAGTTCTATAATGAATGACCCTGCCTCAAAAAATATGTAATATATGACAAACACTGTTATATAGGCATATGTGTTTTTATTAAAGATTGAACTGATAAGGAAAGTCACAGCCATTATGCTTAGGATGAACAGTAGGAGCATTATGAAGGAATCCAGGAAGTATGGTACAGGTATAACCCCTAGGAGGTAGTACAGTGTAAATAGTTCAAATACCAGGTATACCCCTATTATAAACATTGTGACAGTAAATGCCGCAAAATATTTTCCAAAGAATAATTTAAATCTATTTATGGGAAGAGGGAATATATAATAAGCTGTTTTATTTTCTATTTCACTTGATATCGCAGGAGACCCGAAGAACACCGATGCAAATACAGGTATATAAAGAAGTACAAGAGTCCACAGATAATAAAACAATTTAACTTTTATGGAAGCAGGGAAAACTGCGCCGCCAAGGAATTTCGGCAGGTCATTTATGTATTTGAATGAGAAATAAGTCATCATTGAACCCACTAACAGGATTAGAAAAAGCATGAGGAAGAAACTTCTGGAACGGTAATAGTTCTTAATATACTGTAGATATATGGTCGAAGTTTTGGACATAAAACTCCTATAGGGCTCCAGTATTTAACGTTTTAAGTGCTATGGGGAGGTGATTATATGACCTGTCAATGGTCATGTGTATCATCCCACTGGAAATGCTAATGGTGTAGTTGCTGCCTATTGCACTGGAAATGTTTGAGTTTGAAATAGCTGATTGAATAAGCAGTTTGTCAAATACAAGGTAATTGCTGTTGACCGGAATTATATTTACATATGTCCTGTTGGCCGTTGTATTGAGAGTAATATAGCTTATGGTAGGAATTGTATTATTAACTCTATAGTATAAAGAAATATTTGAACTCTGATTCAGATAACCCTTAAACCGTACAGCATCCCGGGAAGTGAGATGGGCGCTTATTGATTCGTTTATTGCCTTCTGCTCTCCCATTACTATGAAATTCCCTGATGTGTCATATGCGAATATATTTACCGTTGCATTCGCAAGAGTCTTACCTGTGGTGTTCAGCAAATTCCCTAATATTCCGGTAATATTAACATTCTGGATTTCATAAACGGTTACATGGTCATAGGTTATTGTCTTCACATTTGATCCGGAAAACGGATTCCCGTTCCCTGTACCTGAAATAGCAGCCTGGTTACTGGACGCAGTTAAATTGGAATCTATCAGTGAAATGGCCGAAGTATTGGCAACCACTCCGAAACTGCCGCCATCCATGTATACATAATATTCCGTTCCATTTTTATGCACAGTAGAAATCATTGTTGAATTTCCTGGTATGTACTGAAAGGGCTGTACAGAAGGAGATACATTGGATTTTGTATAAAATTGGTAAGCGAAGTATGCAGCCGGTGCAACTATTGCGGCTGCAATGATTATGACAATTATTTTTGTATAAAGAGGCTTCATAGCTATACATGGAAATCAATCTAAAAAAACTTTTTGAATTAATAAAGGTTAATATATATAACCAGGATTGAAGCAGATAATAGATTTTATAATGAATATATTAAATAGAAAAAAGTAATATCGGGTATGAGCTCCGGTGGTGTAGCCAGGCCAAGCATTAGGGACTCTCAATCCCCCGACTCGGGTCCAAATCCCGGCCGGAGCATTTTGATAAAGGTTTAATGTGAGTAATGATGATTTTAGGTCCAGTAAAAATTTTTAGCTAGAATTTAAAACATGCTAAGAAAAAAATTTTTTAATACAGAGGCATATGAACAAGAGTTACAATTGATTTTTACCATGTAAATATCTATGATTCTAATGTAAAAAATGCTTGGAGCCTCATATTCTTTGACTGGAGGAATTTTAAAGTGGCTGGTCATGTGTATGCCACACTCACAAAATGCCCTTAAATCAATTATAAATTCATGATAAATAGAAATAAATTTTAAATATATAATTTGAATACATATTATATATGGAAAATGAAATTTATGAATATATAGATGAATTATCTGATGCAGAGAAAATATCATTATTACTTATTGGGGAAACTAGCAAAATTAAATCAACAAGATTGCAAAAACTTGCGTTAATTGTTCACTCATTAAAGAAAGGAAAAATTGAGATCGAGCATGGAGCATATTTATTTGGGGGATTCTCTGATGATGTGGAAGAAGGAGTAGAGTCGCTAAGATCGGAGGGATATTTAGAATATAAAAATAACGAGGGTTATTCACTAACTAAGGATGGAAAGAAGATTTTTGAAGCCTTAGAAAAAAAAGATAGTGAAATATGCACAATAACACAGCAAGTAGTTAAAATGTTTAATAACTTATCAGATAGACAGGTAACCGCAATTACATATAAATTATTCCCTGAATTAACAACAAATTCTATAATTAAAGAAGAAATGAACCGCGTTGGAGATAACATAAAGATCGAACAATTCAACTTGAAAAATCTCAAAAAGTGAATTCAGTGACAAATAGTAAAAAGGATAAATATAATGTAACTTTTAATAAAAAGGGAATTGGTTTAGAGTTCGACCGGCAGATTGCAACAGAAGTAACTAAATTACAACCTAATGAATTTAAAATTATCCTACATATAGATGGAAAAGGACAGACAATGATAAGAATGTCGTCGAATGGGACTGTTACGACGATAACGCAAAGGGTTGAGAAAGATGGATTATTCAGAAAAAGCATAAAATCTGAAATCATAGAATTAAGAGACGATGGGGTGTATAAAGATGGCAGGAAAATATGAAATTAAAAATGTAAAAATGAGTGATGATTACGCATTTTTACGAATACCGGAGATACGAGCGGAAACATCCAGTTTAAATGTATTATCAAGATCGGTTAGTAAAAAAATGAGCCATAAATTTATAAAAACGTTATATCTAGATTCCGTTGAGAAATCTTTTTATGAAGTATTTATTAGAACGGATTTAGAAAATCTAAGGAAGATAGACAGTGATAAAGATGAACAGGAACGATTTATCAATAAGAGATTTCCACCAGAAATAGCTGCAAATAATTTTATAAATGGGCGCTTGTTACCTATTATATTTTTGATGATAGATATAAACCCCGGCGATCAAATAAGTGAAAAGGATCTTGATTATATTAATGATATACTAACATGGCCAGCAAATATAATATATACAACTCCATTACTAAATTTTAATGATAGCATATCACGTGAAAAAAGACTAATATTCTATGAAGATTTTATTTCAAGGTTATTGGAAAATAAAAATACATTGTCTAATAATATACGAGTTGGTATATCGATTCCTACTCTTTATAGAGGTAGGCAGATTCCAGATGCTTTTAAACTATATGACACTGAAAATAATGAACCTGCATTTGTTACCATCGACTTTGAGCGAAATAGAATTACATCATCGAAAATGATTGGAGTTGTTAATAATATTCATCGTTATTTTAAAAGATTAAACAGTGAAAAATATGCTATATACGGATTTAATGTAAAACCATTTAAAAGGGGTGGCGATTATGCTGTAGCCGAAGATATGGGGTGTTTTATTTCTGGGATAAACGCCATAGGAGATACATATAAACTTAATAATAACAATAGAATATTTATACCGGCACCAAAAGAAATGGCAGATCTACCAAAAATTTTTGATAATGATGATTATAAATATTTAAAATTAGTGGATAAAGATGTACAGAACAAATTTATTTCGTGGTATGAAAAGAGTTATGGGGCTCAGTTCGATAATACACGACTCAAGAAGTATGCAAGATATACATCTTTATACAACACAATTAGTGTAGGCAGAGAAGCAAATGATATATCACAGATGTTAAAGAGCAATGAAAATAAAGAACTAAAGAAAAGACTGTCCAATAAAGACATTACAAAAATTACTTGGGAACTATTTAAATAACTTTTTACTAATT